>JASLMQ010000654.1 GCA_030746455.1 Candidatus Latescibacterota bacterium | reverse complement strand
GATCCTAAAAGCTCCTGGCGTCTGTTCGAGGAAAAGGGCTATGAAACTTGGAGAAGTCGCGCCGCCGGCCGGTGCGGTCAAGAAACGGAAACGACTGGGTTGCGGCGCGGGCTCGGGCCATGGCAAGACCTCGGGCAAGGGCCACAAGGGGCAGAGGTCGCGATCGGGTTCGAAGATCAGGCCATGGTTCGAGGGCGGTCAGATGCCGCTCCAGCGGCGGCTGCCCAAGATCGGGTTCAGCAATCCGAACCGGGTCGTCTATCAGGTCGTCAACCTGGACGAGATCGCCCGGCGCGAGCTGTCCGGCGAGGTGACGCCCCAGGTCCTGAAGGACGCCGGACTGATCAAGTCGCTCAGGAGGCCCGTCAAGGTACTGGGCCGCGGCGAGATCTCGGCGGCGGTGCAAGTCCAGGCTCACGCGTTTTCCGACACGGCTTCGGAGAAGATCACCCGGGCGGGCGGGAGTGTTGAGGTTATCGCAAGAGACGCTTCGAAGCCCGAGACGGAATAGGAGGCCGAGGTGCTCCAGAGCTTTCAGAGTGCCTTCAAGATCCCGGAGTTGCGGAACAAAATCCTGTTCACGCTGGGAATCCTGGTGGTATACCGGATCGGTGGACAGGTCCCCATCCCCGGGATCGATCGGATCGCGCTTAGGGAGTTCTTCAGTGGCGCCGATCTGGGGCCCCTGGCCATGTACGATATGTTCGTTGGGGGGGCCTTCACGCGGGCGACGGTATTCGCCCTCGGCATCATGCCCTACATCAGCGCCTCAATCATTTTCCAGCTTCTGGGCGCCGTCATCCCCGCCCTGCAGAAACTCCAAAAAGAGGGCGAGGAGGGCCGGAAGAAGATCACGCAGTACACCCGCTACGCCACGGTTGCGCTCGCGGCGGCACAGTCCTTCGGCATCAGCATGTATATGGAGACCATCCAGTCCCCCCATTCGGGCATGTCGGTCGTCCTGGATCCCGGATGGGGTTTCCGGATGCTGACGGTGTTGACGATCACCGCGGGCACGGTCTTCATTATGTGGCTGGGTGAGCAGATCGACGCCAAGGGGATCGGGAATGGGATGTCCATGCTGATCTTCATCGGGATCGTGGCTCGTGTCCCTTGGGCGGTGGGGCAGGAATACCGGGACTTCGTTACCAACGACAAGGGCATCCTTCTCGAGTTGCTCGTGCTGGTCATCATCGTGGCGGTGACGGCTCTTGTAGTCCTCATTACCCAGGGAACCCGCAAGATTCCGGTGCAATACGCCAAGCGCGTCGTCGGGCGGCGGGTCTACGGCGGGCAGACTACACACCTTCCTATGAAGCTCAACACGTCGGGCGTGATGCCCATCATCTTCGCGCAGGCGATCATGTTCCTGCCCGGAATGGCCGCCGGGCTGTTTCCCGCCAGCGAGTTCATGCAGCAGATGAAGGTGGCATTCTCCGCGGGCACAACGGTTCAGGCCTTGCCTTACTGGGTGTTCTACAGTACGATGATCATTTTCTTCGCCTACTTCTATACGGCCATCGTTTTCAACCCGGTGGACCTTGCTGACAACATGAAGCGGCACGGAGGCTTCATCCCCGGGATTCGTCCGGGGAAGCGGACCTCCGACTACATCGACCGGATCCTGACCCGGATCACCCTGCCGGGTTCGTTCTTCCTTGCCGGGATCGCAGTCTTCCCGTTTTTCATCATTTCCTACCTGGGGGTCCATCCCGGGTTGAACGACTTCTTCGGCGGGACGGGCCTGCTCATCATCGTGGGTGTCGCGCTGGACACGCTGCAGCGGGTCGAGACCCATCTGCTGATGAGGCACTACGACGGTTTTATGAAGAAGGGCAAGCTCAAGGGGCGTCGAGGGTAGGCTAGCGGGACCGTGCGCGAGTACCGGTAGGCGGTCCGGGGGTGACACCATGAAGGTACAATCGTCTGTGAAGCGTCGGTGCAGCCACTGCAAGGTCATCAGAAGGCGGGGCGTTGTGCGAGTAATTTGCACCAACCCTCGGCACAAGCAGCGACAGGGCTAGACATATGGGGCATAGGGCAATAGGCTGGCACCGCAGTTTCGATAGGGAGGTGATCTGATGGCACGAATCGCGGGCGTCGATATCCCCCGGGAGAAGCGGGTGGAGGTCGCACTGACCTACATCTTCGGCATCGGCCCAAGCTCGTCCCGGAAGATCCTGCAGAAGACTCAGATCTCTCCGGCCACACGGGTGGAGGCCCTGACCGAAGAGGATGTCGCCAAGATCCGAAGTGTGGTCGAAGCCGAGCACAGGGTCGAGGGTAACCTGCGTAGCGAAGTGGCCATGAACATCAAACGTCTGATGGATATCGGCTGCTACCGCGGCCTGCGTTGGCGCCGCGGGCTTCCCGTTCGGGGCCAGCGCACGCGGACGAACGCAAGAACGCGCAAGGGTCCGAAGAAGGGGCAGGTTGCCAGGAAGAGGAAGGCTGACGTTTAACGGAGCGTGAATCGCTCTGATTTGAGGAGGCGTTCGTTGCCACCGGAACAGAGAAGAGCCAGAAGACGACAGAAGCGGGTCGATTCCCTGGGGGTCGCCCACATCAAGGCCACGTTCAACAACACCATCGTGACCCTCACCGACAAGGAGGGCCAGGTGATATCCTGGTCTTCGAGCGGCAGGGCCGGCATGCCCGGTTCCCGGAAGAGCACGCCCTTTGGCGCGCAGTTGGCCGCCGAGGCGGCCGCCAGGGAGGCGATGGGGATGGGGCTTCGCCGCGTCGAGGTGTGGGTGCGGGGACCCGGTGTCGGCCGTGAGGCCGCGGTGCGCTCGCTTCAGGGCGCCGGGCTGGAGATCTCGGCCATACGCGATGTGACACCGATTCCGCACAACGGCTGCCGTCCGCCCAAGCGAAGACGCGTCTGATTCCCACGCGGGGCGCTGAAACCCGTGTTCGATGCCGGGTTTGTGCCCCCGTGGAATAGGTTCGCCCAAGGAGGAGAGGATCTGAATGGCGAGGTATACGGGCTCCAACTGCAAGCTGTGCCGTCGCGAAGGCGTCAAGCTTTTCCTGAAAGGCGAGCGCTGCTACCTTGATAAGTGTGCCTTCGAGAGGCGTGGCTATGCCCCCGGCATGCACGGCCAGCGTCCCAGCCGGAAGCCTTCCGAGTATTCCCTTCAGCTGAGGGAGAAGCAGAAGGCCAGACGGCAATACGGGGTGCTGGAAAACCAGTTCCGGAACTACTACAACCGGGCGGCCCAGCGGAAGGGCGTGACCGGCGAGCAGCTTTTGCAGGTCCTGGAATCGCGTCTCGACACCGTGGTTCAGCGGCTGGGCTTTGCGCCGTCCAGGAAGTCTGCACGACAGCTGGTTCGGCATCGGCACGTGATGGTCAACGACCGAACGGTGGACATCCCTTCGTTCCAGGTCTCTCCCGGGGACACGATTCAGATCAGGGAGAAGAGCCGTCAGCTCGAGTCCATTCACGAGTCGCTGAAGCGGATGGGCGAGGGGCGGCAGGCCCAGTGGCTCTCCGTAGACAAGGTGAACCTGAGCGGCACATTCCTTGAACACCCCAGACGTGAGGATATCCCCACGACTGTCGAGGAACAGCTGATCGTGGAGCTCTATTCCAAGTAATGCTTGTGGGGGGCCATACGGCTTCCCGTCTGAGGAGAGTTTTGTATGAAGCCCAGGAACTTCCAGATGCCTCGTTCGGTGCAGATCGACGAGGAGAGCCTCACAGACGGCTACGGGATGTTCACGGTGCAGCCCCTTGAGCGGGGATTCGGCACAACCATCGGCAATGCGCTTCGCCGAGTGCTGATGTCCTCGATCGAGGGCGCGGCCGTCAAGGCGGTGCGGATCGAGGGAGTTCAGCACGAGTTCTCCGTGATCGAAAGCGTCGTGGAGGACGTGACGGAGATCGTGCTGAACCTCAAGGAAGTCTGCCTTCGCTTCCACGCCGAGGAAGACAAGCTGCTTCGGGTCACCTGCGATGGGCCCGGAGAGCTGAAGGCCGACGCGCTCCAGGTGGATTCGGATATCGAGGTGATGAATCCAGAGCAACACCTGGCCTCGCTGGACGAGGGCGGACGCCTGGACATGGAGATCACGGTGGGCCGAGGCAGGGGGTATGTCCTTGCCGAGGACAACAAGGCCGCGGAACAGCCCATGGGCACCGTACCGATCGATTCCGCGTTTTCACCGATCCGCAAGGTGCACTACGAGGTCGACAACGCCCGAGTGGGCCAGCAGACCGACTACGACAAGCTGACCCTCGAGGTTTGGACGAATGCCGTGGTTCGCCCGGATGATGCGGTTTCCCATGCCGGAAAGATCCTAAAGGACCACCTCGAGTTGTTCATCAGCTTCGAGGAGGAGCCCGAGGAAGAGCCCGAAGAGATCGTCGACGAGGAGACCCAGCGGATCGCCTCGCTTCTGCAGATGCCGGTGGAGGAGCTGGAGCTTTCGGTCCGTTCTGCGAACTGCCTCAAGGCTGCGAGCATCCTGACCCTCGAGGACCTCGTTCAGAAGACCGAGACCGAGATGCTCAAGTTCCGGAATTTCGGGCGCAAGTCGCTCAACGAGCTGACGGCAATTCTCGAGGGTCAGGGTTTGCAGTTCGGCATGGACACTTCGAAATACAATGCGGTGGCAACGAAGTCCGAGCACCTGACGGTCCTGGACGAAGACTTCTGAGAGGATGATGGGGCAATGAGGCACGGAAGGCGAGGACGCAAATTCAACCGGACAGCTAGCCACAGGAAGGCCATGATCAACAATATGGCCACGTCGCTGTTCGCACACGGATCGATACGAACGACCCAGGCAAAGGCCAAGGAGCTGCGTAGCATCGCCGACCGTCTGATCTCTTTTGCCAAGCGCGGCGATCTTCACGCCAGAAGGCAGGTGCTGCGCCGGATCCGCAACAAGGTTGTGGTTTCCCGGCTGTTCGACGAGATCGCACCCACGTTTTCCGAGCGGGACGGGGGATACACCCGCGTGCTGAAGCTGGCCCCGCGGAGAGGCGACAGCGTTGAGCTTTGCCTCGTTGAGCTGGTCGGCGAGGAGATCCGTGCCGACTACGCGTCTCGAGCATCCTCCAAGGGCGAGTCTGCCACGGAGGCACCGGCTGCTGGAGGTGATGACGGTGCCGAGGAGGTCGATGGGGAGGAGGCCGCAGAGGAGCCGGAGGACGCCGCCGTGGCCGAGGAGGAGGATGCGTCGGCAGAAGCCGCCGTGGCGGAAGAGACCCAATCCGAGGATCCGAACGGGGCGGAGGATCCAGCAAAACAAGAGGACGACGACGCGCCCCAGGAGAGCGACAAGCAGAAGGACTAGGCTTCGATACCGGTGGGTGCGATGAACCGTGACACCGAAGGGCAATCCGACCGTCTGGTTGGTTTGCCCTTTCTCTTCTTCTGGATCTGTTTGTGGACCACTGTCTGGGGGCCCGGGGCAGCGCCGGTAGCCGCCACGGGGGCTCCGGCGGCGAAAGAAGCGTCGCCGGCCGAGTTCCGCGGGATCTGGGTGGTTCGGAGCACCATGGCCTCGGCCGAGGGGATCACGCGGGCCGTCACCCTGGCCAGGCGAGCCAACTTCAATGCCGTCCTGCTGCAGGTCCGTGGAAGAGCCGACGCCTACTACACCAGTCGGCTGGCGCCTCCCGGTGAGGACGTGGACGAGGCTGAGAACGGTTTCGACCCTCTGGAGCACGCGATCAAGGAGTGCCGGGAGGCCGGGCTGGAGGTCCACGCCTGGGTCAACCTGTTCCTTGCCTGGAACCCGACACAGAGGCGGCCGCGGTCTCCCGATCACCTGCTGAACCGGCATCCGGAGTGGTTCATGGGTTCCTCGGACGGGATCGATATGGGACGTATGGACCTGGATGGGGTCGATCTGGTCCGGCGTGGCGTGGAGGGTCGCTATCTGTCTCCCGCGGTCCCGGAGGTCCGGGAGCACCTGGTCGATGTGGTTGCCGAGATCGTGCGGGGATACGACGTCGACGGCGTCCATCTGGACTACGTCCGCTACCCCAACAGGCACTACGATTTCGGCCTGCTGAGCCGCGCCGCCTTCGTGCGGCAGTACCGGTTCGACCCCCTCTCGCTGGTGAGCGATTCAGCGGGTGCCGGGGACCCGGAAGGGGACCGGATCTGGGAGCGGGTGCAGTGGCAGCG
Organism: Candidatus Latescibacterota bacterium; assembly: GCA_030746455.1. The sequence goes on along the minus strand of JASLMQ010000654.1, from coordinate 5,024 downwards.
GTGGCGAACACAGCAGGTGAACAGGCAAGTGGAGGCCATACGGGCCGCTCTGGACAGATCGGCTCCCTGGGTGAAGCTGTCGGCGGCGGTGAAGCCTGACTTCAAGGCCGCCTACTACGAAAACGGGCAGGACTGGATTGGGTGGATCAACAGGGGAATCGTGGACTTCATAGTCCCCATGTTCTATGCGGGGTCCACCCGTCAAATCGAGACACAGATCAGAGAGGCGCGTAAGTATGTGAAAAAAGGGCACCTGTACGCCGGGATCGGTGTGTGGAACCAGTCCCTCACCGAGACGGCGGCCCAGGTCGAGGTGGCACGGCAGTTGGCGCTCCAGGGCATTGCCCTGTTCTCCTACGACAGCCTGGTCCGGGATGCCGGATCCATGGAGCGACTTCGAGAAGGTGTCTTCCGGCATCCATCCCGGATCCCCCGGATGAGGTGGAAGAAGGGAAGAGATGGACCCAAGACCTACACGCGGTAGCAGGGCCGAGGCCGTCGTCGAGTCCATCGATGCAAGGGGGCGGGGCCTCGCCCGAGTCGGGGCCTACTCCCTCCGAATCCGCGGCGCAGTTCCGGGGGACCGGGTCCTGGCGCGGATCCGGAGGATCCGCCACCGGCGGCGGGAAGCCGACGCGCAGTTGGACGCCCTCATCGAGGCGGGCGTTCCCCGGTGCGCGGCCAGATGCTCCCATTTCGGCCTCTGCGGAGGCTGTATATGGCAGGATCTGGCCTACGAGGAGCAGCTTCGGCTGAAGCAGGAGATGGTCCAGACGTGCCTGCGTGAGGCTGGACTGGACTTCCAGCTGGAAGACCCCCTCCCGGCCGATGTGCCCTTCGGCTACAGGAACAAGATGGAGTTCTCCTTCTCCGAGTCGCGCGACGGCGGGCTGGATCTGGGACTGCACGTTGGCGGGCGCTTCGACAGGATTCTCGATCTGGAGTCCTGCCACCTGCAGTCGGAGCGATCGGATCGCATCGTCGACTGGGTTCGGGCTTTCGCCAGGGAACGCGGTCTATCCGCCTACCATCTGAAGCGGCACGAGGGCCTTCTGCGGTTCCTGACCATTCGCGAGGGGAAGCGCTCGGGGGAGGTGATGGTTGTGGTGACGACCTCGGGCGAGGCCTTCCCGGATGCGTCGGATCTGGGAAAGGGGCTGACGAGGGCGTTTCCAGACATCAGGAGCGTGATACATAGCATCAACCGGAGGAAGGCTCAGGTCGCCATCGGGGACGATGAGATCGTGATCGCGGGCTCCGGGACCGTGCACGAGGAGCTGGGGGAATACCGGTTCGAGATCTCGCCCAGCTCGTTCTTCCAGACCAATACGCTCCAGGCCGAGAGGCTCTACGGGCTCGTCTCGGACCTTGCCACTCCTGGGCCCGACGACAGGGTGCTGGATGTCTATTGCGGGACGGGCGGCATCTCAATCTATCTCTCGAACGAAGTGTCGAAAGTCATTGGGGTAGAAATGGTTGAGCCGGCCGTTAGGGATGCGATCCGGAACAGTGCCAACAACGGCATCGCCAACTGCCGGTTCATCGCCGGCAGCGCAGAGGATGTGCTGAGCCAGCTCAAGGACCAAGGAGAACGGTTCGAGACGGCCATAGCGGATCCCCCTAGACCGGGGATGCACCCCAAGGCGCTGACCGCCCTGGTGGACCTCGAGCCCGAACGGATCATCTACGTGTCGTGCAACCCCGAGGCCCTCGGGAACGACCTGCGTGCCCTGGAGATCGCCGGATACCGCTCAGACCACGTCCAACTGGTGGATATGTTCCCCCACACCCCGCACTGCGAGGTGGTGGCCCGGGTCGGGCGCTGCGGCTGACAGCAGAAAGAAGAGCGCACCGGAACCGGTCCGGTGCGCTCGAGTTCTTGCCTGCTCGGGGACGATGGGGGATCAGTCTCGGGCGATCGACAGGATTTCGTACCTCAGCGTGCCCACCGGGGCCTTGGCCTCCACTGCATCCCCGACTCCCTTGCCCAGCATGGCCCGTCCCACGGGCGACTCGGTCGAGATCTTGTTCCGCTCGAAGTCTGCTTCATCGGTCGAGACGAGCGTATACTGGATTTCCTTACCCGTCTTCTTGTCCTTAAGGGTCACCACGGACCCCAGGAAGGCCTTGTCCTTAGGCATTCTGCTCTCGTCGACGATCTCGGACCGCACCAGCTTGTCCTGGAGCTGCGCTATGCGGTTCTCGACGAAGAGCTGGCGCTCCTTGGCGGCGTGGTATTCCGAGTTTTCGCTCAGATCGCCGAACTCCCTGGCCGCGGCAATGGCCTTGATCACCGACGGGCGATCCTGGGTCCGCAGACGCTCCATTTCCTGTCTGATCGTCTCGTATCCATCCTTCGTGAGATAGACTCTGTCCATATCGCCCTCATGAAATCCTCTAGCTGCTCCGGTCGCAAGGTATGGTGCAATAAACCCAAACTCCACACGGAAGGCCAACAGCACCCCGTATGGAGTTAAGATGCTTAAGGGTATGATCTTTACTCCGAAATGTCAAGCCAAAACCGTCGCGAAGGACGCCGATTGGAGGTGCCGGAAACCCCAGGCTCAGGGGCGGAGACCTTGGGCGGGCCGGGCTCGAGGCCGATGCGTTTGACATCAAGCGGAAAGTGCAGTATCATCAGAGAATGCGGCTGTGGTCTGGCCATCGGTTTCGCGGCTTCACGCCTCCACGTCTGACTGGAGATGGCCTGCAAAGCCGGGCTGTAGGACCCGAGGAAGGGGGAAGTGGCCATGGAAAGGGAGTCCATTCGCGGGATCATCCCTGCGGTGATCACCCCGATGACGGAGTCGGAGGCGCTCGACGAGGCTGGACTCAAACGTCTGATCGGCCGCCTGATCGAGCGCGGCGTGCACGGAATCTTCACGGGGGGGACGGCTGGCGAATCCTGGGCCCTTTCGGTGGAAGAGAAGCGCAGGCTCTATGAATGGACGGTGAATCATACGGGCCACCGGGTTCCTGTCTACCTCGGCACGGCGGCGAACACGACTCGAGAGGCGGTGCTTCTCGCCGAGTATGCTCAGGAGGCGGGCGCGGACTGCTTGTCGATCCTGACGCCGTATTTCATCACACCGGGTGACGAGGAGCTCTACGATCATTTTGGCAGCATCGCGATGTCCGTGGACCTTCCCATCCTGCTCTACGATCTTCCCGCCAGGACGGGGAACCCGCTCTCGGTCGACCTGGTTCTGAGGCTGGCGGATGGCTTCGCCAACATCGTGGGCATCAAGGACAGCTCCGGGGATTTCACCCAGACGATCGAGTACCTCCGCCGCGCCCCGGACGGGTTCCGGGTCATCATGGGGAGAGACACGCTGATCTACGCTGCGCTTTCCCACGGTGCTGCGGGTGCCATTGCGGCCAGCGCGAGCGTTGCCCCCGAGCTCAGCGTGGGGATCTACGAGAGCTATGTGAAGGGGGATCTGGCCTCTGCCCTCGACTTCCAGCGACGCCTGGCCCCCCTCAGGCAGGCCTTTTCGATCGGCACCCATCCGGCGATGCTCAAGGCCGGCGCCGAGCTGGTCGGACTGCCTTGCGGCCCCCCGAGGGCCCCCGTTCGTCCCCTGTCCCAGGAGGAGCGGGATAGGCTCAGGACGGTGCTTGCGGAGATGGGAACGCTATAGCGGCTTCTATGGAAGGGTGCATCTAGACATGTCCACTTCTGGGTCCAGCGCGTCGATCGAGGCCAGGCTGTACGAGCCCCTGCCCGATGGCAGCGTGCGGTGCAACCTCTGTGGGCATCGTTGTCTGATTCGAGCCGACAGGCGGGGCATCTGTGAGGTCCGGCACAACCGGGACGGGCGGCTGGAAACATCCGTCTTCGGACAGGCGATCAGCCAGAACGCCGATCCGGTGGAGAAGAAGCCGCTCTACCACTTCTACCCGTCCTCGCTGGCCTACTCGATCGCAACGCCGGGGTGCAACCTCCGCTGTGCCTGGTGCCAGAACTGGGACATCTCTCAGATGCCGAGGGAAGGCCGGCAGGTCTCAGGCCGAAAGGTCGCCCCTGAGGACATCCTACGCGGGGCGCTCGACACGGGGTGCAGAATCATCGCCTACACCTACACCGAGCCCACGATCTTCTTCGAGTACACCTACGAAATCGCCCGGCTGGCGCACGATTCCGGCCTCGCCAACGCCTACGTGACCAACGGCTATATGACCGAGGACATGCTTGAGGCCCTTCATCCCTACCTCGATGGGGCCAATGTGGATCTCAAGGCCTTCAGGGACAGCACCTACCGTAAGCATACGGGTGCCCGGCTTCAGCCGGTGCTGGAAGCCCTGTGCGCGATGGGTCGGCTCAGGGTCTGGGTGGAGGTCACGACCCTCATCATCCCAGGTGTCAACGATGGATCCGATGAGCTTCGAGACCTCGTGCGTTTCATCGTCGGCGAGCTCGGCGTGGACACCCCGTGGCACATCAGCCGGTTCTTCCCTACTTACAAGATGGCCGACGGGGTCCCGACACCGCCTGAGACCATGAGGCGGGCCAGGGAGATTGGTCTGGCAGAGGGGCTTCGCTACGTTTACCTCGGTAACTTCTCGGATCCCGATGGCCAGGACACGGCCTGCCCGGGTTGCGGCCGGATCCTGATTCGCCGATGCGGATTCGGTGTTTCGGAGAACCGGATCTCCGGGGGGGGATGCCCCGACTGCGGCAGTGCCATCGCGGGCGTCGGCATGGCCGGGTCCTGACCCTCACCGGGGTCGTGCACGATCCGAAAGATGTTGTCTTCCAGGGGATCGTATGCTATTTTCAGTCTCCACGGCCCATGGGGTACCACTGTGAGTTGGCGGAGGGACAGGGGATGAGCCAACCCGAGGACGATGCAGGGATCACGCCGGTTTCGGATCTCTTCACCTACCACATCTTCGGAACACCCGCCCAGCTCGAGGGGTGGAAGGCAGACGTCAGCACCTATTCCCTCAAGATCATGGGCCTCGTGGAGTCCGAGTTGGACCTCTCCGTAAGCGGCATTCAGGATGATTTCGAATCGGTCTCG
>JASLMQ010000653.1 GCA_030746455.1 Candidatus Latescibacterota bacterium | reverse complement strand
CTTGAGAATCGGCACATCCCTCGATTGGAATTCGGCGTACAGCGCCTCGATCCCCTCAACGTTGGCATAGGCGTCCAGATGCTCGTTCGTCTTCCGGTTCTCTCGGTCCGGCTCGATCTTCGGCGCGCACTTCAGGTGGATCGCAAGACCGTCGCGGCTCACGCTCGCGTAGAATCCCTCGTACACGAAGTCGATTGCGAAGCCCAGCCGGTTCTTGTAGAACGTGGTCGAAGCCTCCAGATCGTCTACCAGGAACTGAGGAGCGAGAGAGATCAGCCGGCTCATGGTGCCCTCCCTTGAGCTCTGGGTTGGTCTTGGAGACAGTCTGTCCTGCCTGACGAGCTGCCTTTGGGGTCGAAAAACATACCCGGATTTCAAGTATTCGCAAGACTGATGGGCACGACAAGACACGCAGGCACTTGCTCCGTGAAAGGTGATCTTGCCGCGCCACTGAGGGACTCAAACGCTAACCTCTACGCGTTGAATGGGATTATTTAGCCTGCCTGCTTGACGATATAAGAAAATCTGGATACACTATGTCAGGACGCGCAAGCGTCCGGCGCAGGCAAAGGGGGAATGAGATCCCGGCTTCTCGCCCCCTTTCCTGCGCTTATCTTGTACACCTGTACCACCGTCTGCCAGGGATCTTCACGCGGGACCGACCTCCGATGTGGCCGCAGATCGCGATCTCTACCCCCCAGCCGGAATAGGGAGCTGTGCCTTGTCCACCCACGACCTTGCAGTGCATGGACCGACCGGGCGAACAAGAGGGAATGCATGGATCTGGCGTTTGGCCGTTTCCCCCGATGGGGATGCGATTGCCATCGTTCTGGATGGCATCCACATCCTGAACCTTCATTCCCGCACAGAAGTCCGCACCATAAGACGCCAACTGCCTGATGTTCTGCTCGGAAGCACGTCGACTGGTCATTGCCGGCGGTGGGGACGACTGCGCGGCCCACCGGCGTATCCGCACATATGATGTAGAAACGCTGGAGAAGACCGCGGATCTCGATGCCCACGACGCCAACGTCAGAATGGTGCGATTCAGTCCAGATGGATCGCTTGTGGCCAGCTGTGGGGTCGATGCGAAGGTCAAACTGTGGGACCCGGTCTCCTGGGAGCTCGTAGCCGAGTTGGTCGGCCACGAACGAAACGTCCAGGACGTGGCGTTCAGCCCGGACGGTGAGCTTCTCCTCAGTGCCGGGTTGGACGGAACTCCCCGGGTGTGGCAGGTCGCCACAGGGCGGCAGGTCACAGCCTTTGAGGGACATCTTGAAGAGCGGGACAACGGAGATCGGGGCCACTGGGTGTCCTCTGTCTGCTTCAGTCCCGATGGGCGTTTAGCTGTAACCGGAAGCCGCACGGGTACGATAAGAATCTGGGATCCTCGTGGGGGAGAGCATATCGCGGAATCCCGAAGCCCGGACTACGGCGCTGTCAACTTCCTCACCTTCACGCCCGACGGAATGACGCTGATCTCGGTTCACTGGCAAGGCCAGGTGCTGTTCACCAGGTCGGGAGATTGGTGCACTGATTCCGTTGTTGAGGCACACACCGCGCGAACTCACGGCCACGCAATGACACCCGACGGGTGCACGCTGGTCACGGGCTGCTGGGGCAGAGAGATCAAGCTTTGGGACGTCCCTTCGCGCGCCCAAACCGGAGCGATCCGGCTCTCGCTGTGAGACGATACCGCAGCTACCTAGTTCAGTGTCAGGAATCGCGCCGGCCTTCTACAAAATGCCCCTCCGCAGTAGGAACACCCGGTCCCATCCGCTCACTCCTCTGATCTCCCGACCTCAGCCTCATCCTCTGCCGCCCGTCCGCCAATTCCCACCTAAATTGATCGATTTCTTCATCCAACCGGTATATGGATTGGGATGATCTGGCTACATCGCTTCCACAGCAGGTCGAGTTTGAGTGCTCTTAAGATGGTTTCTGGGAAGCGGATGATGATCTGGTGGCCTCCGC
>JASLMQ010000652.1 GCA_030746455.1 Candidatus Latescibacterota bacterium | reverse complement strand
CGGTTCCTTGAGCTGCCAGCCGTCCACCCACAGCTTGGCGTGGTCCCAGTCAGCCCGCTTCCACTCCAGCGCGCCTTCGGTGCCCTTGATGTGGAACCAGTGGTGGTGCGTCTCCCCCCGCGTCATCACAGGTGTATTCGTTCCCCTGGCCACCTTCATCACCGCGTCCTTCTCCGTGTGCAGCAGGGCCAACTGGATGTCCGCCCGTTTGATCTCCGGGTGGCGGTGGCTCTGATGCCGGGTGGACATCCCCACCACGCGGTCCACGCGGTCATCCAGAATGTAGAGAAGAGGCGACAGCGTGTGCGGAAGATAGTGGATCGGCTGCGACAGATGGCGCCACGTGGGCTTGGCCTCCGGGTTATCCCGGGCCTCTTCCGCGCTGTAGAAGCGACCTTCGCTGTCCTGGAACAGCTGCCAGGTGCCGTAGTAGCCCACGTATTCGCCCTCGACGTAGACGGGTCGCCCGATTACGCCCGACTGGACGATCTCGTGCCACGCCCTGATATACCCGGCGAACCGCGCCTGTTCCATCAGCAGGTAGACCTTGCCGGTGCGCTCCACCGTCGTCACCAGGCGCCAGCAGTCCTCCATCGAGTACGCGGCGGGCACCTCGCACATCACGTGCAGGCCAGCCTCCATCGCCTGACAGACGAGCGGCACCTGCTTGTCGGGGTCGATCTGGATCGCAACTGCATCGAACTCTTCCCTGCGGAGCATCTCTTCGTAGTCCACGTACCCGGGGACCTTCACCCCGGGATCCCGCTCCAAATCGGCCACGACCGTTTCCGCCAGCGCGGGGCGGATGTCGCACACCGCGGCCAGCTCGTAGTCGTCGTACCGGAGCGCCTTGGTGATCACATTGCCGATCGCCCGGTGCCCCAGGCCGACCACGCCGAGCCGGATCGGCTTCTCGTCAAACTCCGGTTCCAGTACCGTGAGGGATTGCTGATCTCGCAGAAGCGTTGCCCTCTCTCCCATACCCGTGCTCCTTCGATTGTTCAGCCCCTATGCGACCCGATCCTTCTCCGCTCAGCGGGATGCACCGCCCCCGGGACGGGGACGCAGGGCCAATCTGCAATTTTCACTCAATTTT
>JASLMQ010000651.1 GCA_030746455.1 Candidatus Latescibacterota bacterium | reverse complement strand
TCTTTCGGATGGATGACGCGGAGGTCCCCGAGACCTGGTCTCAGCTGGCCACCGACATTGTGGTCTCCAAGTACTTCAGGAAGCGGGGCGTTCCGCGGACCGGACACGAGATCTCCGCTCGCGAGGTGGTCCACCGGGTGGCCCACACGATCCGGCAGGCCGGTGAGGACCAGGGCGGCTACTTCGACACCCGGCAGGATGCCGACACGTTCGAGGCGGAGCTAGCCCACCACATGATCCACCAGATGGGGGCCTTCAATTCCCCGGTCTGGTTCAACTGCGGGCTCTACCACGAGTATGGCATCAAGGGCCGCGAGGGCCACTGGCATTGGGATCGGAAACGCGACCGGGTGGTCGAAGCCAAGGACTCCTACTCCCATCCCCAGTGTTCGGCCTGCTACATCCAGTCGGTGGACGACGACCTGGAGTCGATCTTCGACCTGATCAAGAACGAGGCCCGGCTGTTCAAGTACGGCTCCGGGACGGGGACCAACTTCTCGAAAATCCGTGGGAGCATGGAAAGGCTGTCGGGAGGCGGGACGTCATCGGGCCTGATGTCTTTCCTGGAGGTCTTCGACAAGGGTGCGGGAGCCACCAAGTCCGGCGGAACCACCCGCAGGGCGGCGAAGATGGTCTGCCTGGATATGGACCATCCCGAAATCGTCGATTTCGTCACCTGGAAGGCCCGTGAGGAGAAGAAGGTCTCCGCCCTCATCGCGGGAGGATACAGCTCGGACTTCAACGGCGATGCCTACCGCACCGTCGGCGGGCAGAATTCCAACAACTCCGTCCGTATCCCGGACGCGTTCATCGAGGCCTACGAGGCCGACGGCGAGTGGGTGACCCACCTGCGCACCACGGGTGAGGTGCACGAAACCCACAGGGCGCGCGACCTGATGGGCATGATCGGGGAGGCCACCTGGTGCTGCGCCGATCCCGGGGTCCAGTTCGACACCACCATCAACAAATGGCACACCTGCCCGAACACCGACAAGATCCACGGATCGAATCCCTGCTCCGAGTATATGTTCCTGGACGACAGCGCCTGCAACCTCTCATCGATCAACCTGATGGCCTTCCTGGACGATGAGAATACCTTCGACATCGAGGGCTTCAGGCACGCGTGCAAGATCTTCTTCCTCGCCCAGGAGATCCTGATCAGCTTCGCCTCCTACCCGACGCAGCTCATCGCGCAGAACAGCCACGACTACCGTCCCCTCGGCCTGGGCTATGCGAATCTGGGTACCCTGCTGATGGTCTTGGGACTCCCCTATGACAGCCCTGAGGGAAGGGCCATCTGCGGTGCCATCACCGCCATCATGTGCGGGCAGGCCTACGCCACATCGGCGCTGATGGCGAAAGACAAGGGGCCGTTCTCTGGCTACGGAACGAACCGGGAGCCGATGCTCGAGGTGATTCGGATGCACCGCGACGCGGTGGATGAGATCGACCCCGCCGTGTGCCCGTCCGACCTGCTCGAGTCCGCTCGGACGGCATGGGACCAGGCCCTTGCGCTTGGCGAGAAGCACGGCTTCCGGAACGCCCAGGCCACGGTCATCGCACCCACGGGAACCATCGGGCTTCTGATGGACTGCGACACCACGGGCATCGAGCCCGACTTCGCGCTCGTGAAGTTCAAGAAGCTGGCCGGCGGAGGCTACTTCAAGATCGTGAACGCCGCCGTGCCCAGGGCCCTGGCAAGGCTGGGGTATGAGGACGGGAAAATCGCCGACATCCTCACCCATGTATCGGGGACCCTCACCCTCGATGGTGCCCCACACGTCAACCGGGAATCGCTCCTGCTGAAGGGGCTGACCCAGGCCGATCTCGAAGCCGCGGAGAAGGCCTTGCCCGGTGTCTTCGAGCTGCCCCAGGCCTTCAGCCCCTGGACCTTGGGGGGCGAGACGATGCAGCGTCTGGGGTACTCTCAGGACGACTGTGCCGCGCCGGACTTCTGCCTGCTCGCCAGCCTGGGCTTCACCCCGTCGGAGATCGAGCAGGCCAACGAGGTCATCTGCGGCCGGATGACCGTGGAGGGGGCGCCACACCTTGAAGACCGGCACCTCGCCGTGTTCGATTGCGCCAACCGCTGCGGGAAGCATGGCACACGGTTCATCTCTCCCAGCGCACACCTGACCATGATGGCGGCGGCCCAGGGGTTCATCTCCGGCGCCATATCCAAAACGGTAAACGTGCCCACCGAAACCACCGCCGAAGAGATCGAGAACCTGTTCCTCGACGGGTGGCGAATGGGCATCAAGGCCGTGGCGATCTACCGCGACGGTTCCAAACAATCTCAGCCGCTCAGCACCTCGTCGAGCGACGCGGAAGACACCGAAACGGAAGACACCGCCTCCGAGCCCGCCGAGGTCCCGAGCGCTGCCCCGGTGCCCGCGGCAGAAGTGTCCTCCGAACCGCAGGACAAAGCGACCATCCAGGCCGTGAAGCGCGACCTGCCCCAGAAGCGAATGGGTTTCACACAGGAGGCCAGGGTAGCCGGCCACAAGGTCTTCCTGAGAACGGGCGAATACGAAGACGGGTCTCTCGGGGAGATCTTCATTGACATGCACAAGGAGGGCGCCCCGTTCAGGAGCATGCTCAACTGCTTCGCCATCGCGGTGTCGAAAGGCCTGCAGCACGGCGTGCCCCTC
>JASLMQ010000650.1 GCA_030746455.1 Candidatus Latescibacterota bacterium | reverse complement strand
GTTGGCGACGCGACGGTTGCACGCCAGCGCCCATTCGCTGCTGCCTCCTAGGCACAGGCCCTGAATGGCGGCAACCGTGGGGCAGCTCGAGTACTCGAGTCGCTGCATGAGCTCCTGCCCGGCTCGGATCAGGTTGCTGATCGTCTGAGCATCGCCGTCTTCCGAGCATTGGTGGAACAGATGCAGATCGGCGCCGAAGCCGAAGTGCGGTCCTGTGCTGCCGAAGACCACGGCCGCCTGCTGCTGCTCGGCCCAGTCCAGGGCCCTGTGCCCGGCTTCGATGGGTCCGTGTCCCAGGGCCCTGGCGGTGATCTCCACCAGGCACACCGGACCGGTGTCGTCGGACATGTCGATGACCGCGGCATCGTCGTTGGCGAATAGCACGTTGTCCGTCGACTTCCTGAGCACCTCCGGATAGATGCCACCCGCCACCGTGGGCAGGCTATCCATCCTGTTGCCGGCCCAGGAGTAGAACGTACCCGCGGGCACGTCGTAGAGCTGGCCGCCGCCGGCAACGATCCCGCGATACCAGTCCGGCACCATATCGCCGCAGCCGGCGGCTTCCATGCCCTGGAGACACGTTTCCAGGCCGACCTGTTGCGCCCTTTCGAACAGCCCGGCGGGCCAGTTGTACCCGTGCTTCAGGGCGGTGTCGATGTCCGCAATGTCGTCACAAATCTCGCCCACCATTTGCAGGCCGTAGGCCAGGGCCGAGTAGAAGAATCCCCTGGCGAACCGGGCAGCCGCGTCGTCGACCTCGCTCGAGAGCAGGGCTCCAATCTTCTGTCGGCTCGGGGCCTCCCTGTCCATCGCCACCCTCAGTGACGGGAAATCCGAGAGCCGGGCCGGCACATATTCGCCTCCGCCGAAGTCGTACATCGTCTTCTGGCCCTCGACCATGCCCAGGAACCCGGAGCGGGTCCTGCCCTTCCTCCCGACGAGTTCCTGGCCGATCAACGTCTCGATCTCCGGGACCTTCGGGTTCCACCACTCGTGGCGGGGGTCATCCGGCGCCCGGTCGTACACATTCCCGCCCAGGGGACCTGCCAGCGGCAATCCCACGATGTCCCACGTCTTGAGCGGCTCCCAGCCGACGGTGCAGAGGCAAATGCGGTCGATGTCCAGGACGCTCAGCTCAGCCGTGTCCAATCGGAATGGCAGGAACAGGGCAAAGCCGCCGATGCGGTTGCCCACGAAGTTCGGGGTATCCCGCACGTGGACCACGGTCTTGCCGATGGTGTGGGAGGCGAAATGACAGAAGGCGTCGTACAGGTCAGGGTCGGTTCCCTCCACCGGACAGACCTCGAGCAGACCCAGCGCCTTGACAGGATTGAAGAAGTGGGACAGGGCGTAGCCGGCGCGGAAGTCCGCAGACTGGCTCCGGGCCATGGCGTTGATCCCGAGGCCGGACGTGTTGGTGGTGACCACGCCCTCCGGATTGCGGTGGGCCCCGATGATGGCGTTGATCTCTTCCTTGGCGCTCTCCTCCTCGAACACGGCCTCGACGATCCAGTCCGCCTCGCCGAGCAGGGGGTGGTTTTCGCCGGTGCTGTCTACCGGAACGACCCTGCGCACCCCGGTCGAGGAGCACAGGTCGTTCCCGACAGCAGCCGCCAGTTGCTTCTCCGCCAACCCAGGCATGTCATACAGGTGGACGGAATAGCCTTTGTCCCCCAGGTCACAGGCGATCTGCGTTCCCATAACGCCCGCTCCCAGGACGGCGATCTTCCTTGGGGAAAATGGTTGCATCGGCCCGCTCCTCTGCATACCTACGGGTTCAGCTGGGAGGTGAGTACCAGCGGTCAGCCATCAGCCCTCAGCAGATCCGGTGCGTGGCGCACACAGCCGCGCGCCTGCTGAGGGAGTCGCTCTGTAGCGCGTCCATTGACTGGGTCAAGCTGACGGCTGATTGCTGAATGCTGAAAGCTGGGTGATCAGCCCTTCGGCCGACCTCTACACCTCTAGGCGTAGCACGATTGCGCCCTCATCCAGGACATCTGCCTCCTTGGTAAGGATCTCCTTTACCGTGCCGTCTGCCGGTGCGAGAATGGGGATCTCCATCTTCATCGACTCCATGATGATCAGCTCATCCCCTTCGCTCACCTGGTCGCCTTCCTGGACCAGGATCTTCCAGACAGACCCGGTTACCTCGGTTTCCAGCTCTTCAATGGGCATCCTCACTCCTCCTAGTCCCGGATTGGTCAAGCCTATCTCACTCCCCACACTCAGAACGTCGTCGGCCACGCCTGCATCAGGTGCTGTCCTACGCCACCGGTCATGCCCAAATCGTGAACGTCGAGCATACTCTTCAGGTAGTCCCGTGTCTCTCTTGGGTCAATCACATCCTTGATTCCGTATACGGAAGCGCTTTCGTAGGCCGAGGTGTCTCGTACCATCTCCTCGAGCAGCTCTCCATACCTCTCCGGCTCCGCTTCTCTGTCGATGCCGAAGACGACTCCCACGGCAGAAGAGGGATCCATGAAGCCGGTCTCGCCCAGCCACCAGGCCGCAAACTCGTCCGCGTTCTTGCCGCCCCCCATGTTCAGCCAGGCCTGACCATAGTTCTTACGTAGCTGCAGAGCGATCTTCGGTACTGTGGCAAGCGCCATGGCATTCATCCAGTTGATGATCTTGCCGACGATCTTCCTTCGCTCGGCTTCGACTCCGATCATGAATCCAGGCTGATCGATCAAGAAGACCATGGGTATGTTGAAGGAATCACACAAGACGATGAAGCTGCACACCTTCTCGCAGGCACTGGCGTCAATCGCGCCGCCCTTGTGCAGTGGATTGCTGGCAAGGATCCCCACGGTCCTGCCGTCGATTCGGGCAAGCGCCGTGACCATGGTCCTGCCGAAGCGGGCCTTAAGCTCAAACAGACTGTCGATGTCAACGATCCTCTGTATGACTTTCGTGGAGTCATAGACTCGGGTCCGCTCTTCCGGGATCAGATCGAGGATCTCCTTCACCGGCTCGTCGGATCCCTCCGGTACTTCCGCGCGGGGCGGCGCTTCGTTGTGGTTCGACGGCAGGTAGCTGAGAAAGCGCTTGATGGCGTCGAGGGCTTGCTCGTCGGTGTCCGTAACCAGATCCGCGATTCCGGTCTCCTCCGAGAGCAGCTTCCATCCGCCCAGGTCTTCGGGATCGACCTGGCCCCGGGTGGCGAGTGAGACCAGCCTTGCACTTGATACCGCCATGCACGACCCCTTCGTCATGACATTGAAGTCGGACATGCACGCGTACCAGGCCGATGACCCGAACGCATTGCCGAGTATGGCATTCGCCCACGGCGTCTCCCGCTTGCGCAGGTACATGTTATGCTCGAGGGTTGCGGCCATGCCCCTGGCGCCCATGATGTCCGGCATCCGCGCCCCCGAGGACTCACCCAGATACACCATAGGGAACCCATTGGTGGTTGCCACCTGCCTGATGTGCCCCATCTTCTTTCCGTTGAGGGCCGTGCTCGAAGCCCCCTTCACAGTGAAGTCATTGGCGACAATGCCGACCCGACGCCTGTCGATCTTCCCGAAGCCCGCGATCTTGCCATCCGTAGGGGTCTCATCCTGAGCCTCTGGAAGCACGGAACGGGTGAAAAGACCCGACTCCTCGAAGGTATCCGGGTCCAACAGGTAGTCGATCCGCTCGCGCGCGTTCAGGAGGCCGTGCTCCTTTCTGCGCTCCAGCTTCTTCGATCCCCCCATGGACCGGGCCCTGGCCCTCAGCTCGGCATGCTGCGCTATTCTCTCCTCGAAAGCCATCGTGTCTTTACCTCCCCTCCAAGTGGGGTCTGCAGGTCTCTCTGTATCTGGGTGAAGGCACAAGACTCACTGGATGGAACCGAATGCCGGCAGGAGGGAAAGGTAGCTATAAGCGGTCAGCTCTCAGCCATCAGCAGAACCAGCGCATGACGCAGGATCGCGCGCCGGTATAGAAGTCACCTTCCGGCGCATCCCTTGGTCTGGTTCGGCTGAAAGCTGAAGGCTGACAGCTGAAAGCTGTCTCACTTCTCGCTTCTTCAGTACCCGCCCTCGACACCGGAGCATGCCCCTACCCGGCGACGTCAATGGTCGGATCCGAGTTCAATCTCCTGCAGGCCGGTCTTGCCGCTGCCGCCAGGCGCCGCAGGCCACGAGCCTGCCCAGCGCCTTAAGCGCATCACCCAGGTCGGGGAAGACGGGCACCCCGGCCTCGAGGGCACGCGCGGACTGCTCCCGCGCGATGTCCTCGACCTCCCTCTCCCGATTCCCTTTGAGCACCAAGGCCAGTTTCCGGTTGCGCGGCCCGCCGCGCCCCCCCCGCTCCACAGCGAAGTCCACCAGGTTGCCTATGATGTCGAGGCCGACGCGTGTGTACGAGAGGGTGTTCTGCACGTTAAAGTGCATCAGCTCGTAAGAGAACTGCATCCTCTCGCTCACAAGAGAGAAGATCTCCTTGACGAGCCCACCACTGTCCACTGCGAGCGTGCCGACAGGGGCATCTACGGGATTCTTGACACTGGTGCCGGGGGGGATCCCCATTGAGAGAATTTCCTGCTCCAGCTGTTCCTCCAGCTGCGGGACCGCCAGGCCGTTCTCGTCGCAGTCATCCGCTGCCAGCACCGTTGTACCTCCCGACTGCCCGAACAGGAAGAGGGTGTTGTCAGCGTCCGGATCGAGGTTCTGAAAGGCCAGGAGTGTGTAGATCAATTCACTGAATGACTTAACGAGTATGGCCCCGTGCTGTCGGCACATGGATTCCCAGAGCCTGGTGTCCGACACAAGGGCACCGGTGTGGGACGAAGCGGCTTTGGCCCCAAGTGGGCTCCTCCCGCCTCTGAGGATCACCACGGGCTTGACTTGGCATATCTCCGAAAGGAGCCTCGAGAGTCGCTGCCCGTTCCTTGCCTGTTCCGCGTATATGCCGATGACCTTTGTCGCCGGGTCTCGCCCCATGTACTCCAGGAAGTCCTCTATGCCCAGGTCGATGCTGTTGCCAATGCTGATGGCCTGGCTGAACCTGAGCCCCGCGGCGCCTCCCATCCGGATGATGTCGGCGGTCAGACCACCGGACTGAGAGATGATACCAATGCTCCCCGCTTCCTTGGGCGCGCCCTCGATCAGAGTGAGTCCGGCCTTCGGAGAATACATCCCCAGGCAGTTCGGACCGATCAGGCGAATACCGCTCTCGCGAGCCTGAGTCAGGATCGTCTGCTCCATCTTCTTGCCGTCAGCACTGGCCTCACCGAAGCCGCTGGTGATGACGTGGGCAAAACGGACCCTGTCTTTGCCATCCTCGAGCAGACCCGGAACGGCGGCTGCGGGAACACATACGTAGAGGTAGTCGATATCCTCCGGTACGGAGCCGATGCGGTCGTAGATACGCCAACCCAGGACTTCCTTGCCGTCGTGCTTCAAGTTGATGGGGTAGACCTTGCCCCGGTACCCCATCTGCAACGAAGACTCCAGGAATTCCCTGGCGAAGCTGGATCTATCCGGTGAGACCCCGACCACGCCAATGGACCGGGGACTGAAGAGAGGCCCCATATCGACAGCGGGTTCCGCGTCGTCGCAGCTTCTCGGTGAGGCAGGATCGGAAAGCGTGACCACGGCATCCAGCGCCGTTATCGAGCCGGTTTCACCGATGACGGCCGGATTGATTTCCAGAACATCTATCGAGTTCCCGTGCTTGCCCACGATGCCGCTCTCACCGCCAATGCTGAGGAGGAAGTCCACGATGCGGTCGGTATCGACGGGCTTCCGGCCCCTGACCCCCGAAAACAGCCTAGACGCCTGAAGACTGGCGATCATGTCCTCGGCGTCGCTCCGCGTGATCGGGCAGAGCCTGAATGAGACATCCTCCAGAACTTCCACGAATATGCCGCCCAGGCCGAACATGAGGACCTTGCCGAAACTGGGGTCTGTGGTCAGGCCGACCACGGTCTCCAGTTGGAAGCTCTTCTGCTGTTCGATCAGCAGTACCCAGTTCTCACCCAGCTCACTGCACCTGTCGGCCATCTCCAAGAAGCAGGCTTCCATCTCCGCGTCGCTGGAGATGCCGACCTGAACCAGTCCGTGGTCCGTCTTGTGTGTGATCCCCTCAACCAGACCTTTGACGACCACGGGATAGCCCAGCTCGGTGGCCGCCTGCTTGGTTTCTTCGAGCTCCCGAGCCAGATGGCACTCTGGAACGTCGATACCCGCCAACCTGAGAAGGCGCTTGCCCTCTTCCTCGGACAACTGCAGCTGCCCTTGATGCCTCTTGTCCAGGATGGCGTCTATCGCCAGTTCGGTCTCTCCCATATCTGTATGCCCTTCCTTTGGTCTGAACCTGAGGCTATGTCACCCGGCCTTTCCCGGCTGATCCGAGTTTTACATCTCCGACAGCACCCGCTCCGTCATCACTGTCGTCGCCCCGCGCTCGTTGAACTCCCCGTCCTTCAGGACGTGCATCAGAAACGGGATATTCGTCGATACGCCCGATATCGTCGTGGCATCCAAGGCCCGACACATTTCCTCTATGCATTCCTGGCGACTCTCACGCCACACCAGAACCTTTGCCAGCAGAGGATCGTAGAATGGCGTGACGGTATAGCCCTTCGCTATGCTGTGATCGATCCTGATTCCATCGCCTGATGGGAGGCTCAACTCCTCGATCACGCCACACGATGGATAGAAGGTGGTCGGCTTCTCGGCGTAGATGCGACATTCCATGCTGTGTCCCGAGGCCGCCCGGTCGCCATCGGGTAGCGCTTCGCCAGCGGCCGCGCGCAGCTGCAGCTCCACCAGATCCGTTCCGGTACGGAGTTCGGTGACACCGTGCTCAACCTGTATCCTCGTGTTCATCTCCAGAAAGTAGGTGTTCTTCTCCTCATCCATCAACATCTCCACGGTGCCAACGCTGTCGTACTGAATCACAGACGCCGCCCTCACGGCGTCCTCACCCATCCTTGCCCTGATCTCCTTCGTGACCGCAGGAGAAGGGGACTCTTCGATCACCTTCTGGTGTCTCCGCTGCACGGAGCAGTCTCGCTCGCCCAGGTGCCAGACGTTGCCAGACCGGTCGGCCACGATCTGGATCTCGACATGCCTCGGGGATGCCAGGTACTTCTCCATGTACACGGTTTCGTCGCCAAAGGATGCTCCCGCTCTGGATCGACACTTCTCGAATGACTTCTCGATACGCTCCGGCGCGTCCACGACCTCCATTCCGATACCGCCCCCTCCACCGGATGCCTTCAGGAGGACGGGATAGCCGATCTCCTCCGCGGCCGCAGTCGCCTGCTCGGCGCTCTCGAGGACGCCGCTTCCCTTGACCACCGGGATGCCGTGGGCTGCCATCGTCGCTCTGGCCTGGATCTTCTTGCCCATGGCCTCAATGGTTTCGGGCCCCGGGCCGATGAAGACCAGACCACGCTCCCGGCAAGCAAGGGCGAACTCGTGATCCTCGGAGAGGAAACCGTATCCGGGATGAACCGCATCGGCTTTGCAGTCCAGCGCTGTGCGTATGATGGTATCACCCCTGAGGTAGCTCTCCCTGGGTGACGGCGGACCGATCAGGTAAGCCTCGTCTGCTTCCTGGAGATGCGGACTCTCCTCATCGGCCTCGGAGTACACCGCCACGGTCTTGATGCCCATCTTCCTGCACGTCCTGGCGACTCTCTTGGCGATTTCTCCCCGGTTGGCGATGAGTACTTTGTCAAACACCACAGACCTCTCTCTCAAGGGGCTCCTAAGGAGCGACGCCAGCCTTGGCGCGGGGTCCGAGCGCGATCTTCAGACGGCTCTCAGCCATGGCCAGGTACTCGCAGAGGATCGGTCGCGTCTCCCGCGGATCGATGATCTCATCCACCGCCAGCGCTTCGGCGGACCGGAAGGGAGAGGAGTAGACCCTGAGCTCGTCCTCCAGCTCTTTCTCGCGTTTCTTCGGATCCTCCGACGCCTCGATCTCGCGCCGGAAGGCCGCGGCCACGCCCCCCTCAACAGGCAGGGATCCCCACTCGCCGCTCGGCCAGGCCAGCTTCAAGTCGATGTCGCTCTTGTTGCACGTGGCCATGCCGGCCATGCCGTAGCACTTGCGGATGACGAGGGTCACAGTGGGCACCGTCAGCTGCGCGGCCGTGTACACCACGCGCATGCCCTCGCGCAGGGTGCCCTCCCGTTCCGCCTTCAGACCGACCATGAAGCCGGGCACATCGACGAGGAAGACTAGCGGGATGTGGAAGGTGTCGCAGAGCTCCATGAAGTGGACCTGCTTGCGTGACGCGTCCGGGTCCATGGCACCCGCGTAGATCTTCGGGTTGTTGGCCACGATGCCCACCGGGCGGCCCCCCAGGCGGGCCAACATAGTGATTACCGCGCGCCCGTGGGAGGGTTGGATCTCGAATCCCGAGTCTCGGTCGATGACCAACTCTATCAGCTCCTTCATATCGTAGAACCGGGTTCGCCTCTCGGGGACGATGCTCAGCAGCTTCTCCTCACGGCGGTCGACGGGATCGTCCGCCGGCCGCACAGGCGGCAGCTCCCAGACGTTCTGCGGCATGAAGCTCAGGAACCGCCTTATCTGGTCGAGGGCCTCATCCTCGGTGCTCGCGGAATTGTGGATGGAGCCGGCCTGGTCGACCGCCACTGTGGGACCGCCCAGATCCTCCTTGGCGATGGTCTGGCCCAGAGAGCGCTTCACCACCGGTGGGCCGGCGGCGAATATCTGGCTGGTACTCTCAACCATCACCGAAAAGTGCGATAGGATAGCCCGGCCGGCCGGGCCGCCGGCCGCCGTACCGAGCACGGCCGAAGCGACGGGCACCTCGCCAAGAAGCCCCACCGAACGCTCGAAACCATCCACACCGGGGAAGACGACGTAGCCCCGGCGCTTTGCCGAAGTGACCGTCCCCCCGGCGCCGTCGATCAGGTTGACCAGGGGCATCTTGTAGTAGTGGGCCAGGTCCTCGATGTACCCGCCCTGCCCGCCCTTGCGCCGCTGGGCGCCGAAGGTAGTACCGCCACGCACGGTGAAGTCCTCGCCGCCGATGGCCACCGGGCGCCCGTCGATGCGGGCCGAGCCGGCCACGTAGGTCGAGGGTATGACGGCCTTGAGCCGGTTATTCTCGTCGTATTCACCCGTGCCCGCCAGGGTGCCGATCTCGCAGAAGCTGCCGGGGTCTGTGATCCGCTCGACGCGCTCGCGTACGGTGAGCCGCCCGTTCTCGTGCTGGCGGGCGACGTTCGCTTCGCCACCCATGGCCATTGCGGCTTCCCGCCGCCGGGTCAACTCGTCGATCTGGTCATCCCAGGACCAGGAACTTCCCTCCAGCTCTTGATCAGACATAGGGCTTGATCCTCCTACAGACTTGTCTAAAGACAGCTCGATCTCCTTGGCGCGCTCGGAGCAGATGTCATAAAAGGTACGACTGGTAGGTCTGGAACCATTCCCTGGCACTGCGGATATTATCCCGCTTCAGGCGCTCTGCCTTTTCGGCCTCACCTGCCCGCATGGACGCCAGGATGTCGCGATGCTGCAGCATGCCCTCCTGGGCACGCCCGGGCACCAGCACGAGACGGCGGATCAGCACCCTTGCGCGGTCGTACAGGCTGTCCATCAGGTCGCACAGGACCTCGTTGTCCGCCTCCTCCATGCAGCGCCGGCGGAACCGATGGATGGCGTCCTCATAGGCGCGGAAGTCGTTCCGTGCGAGCGTTTCTCCCATGGTCGGACCGAACAGCTCGATCAACTCATCCCAGGTCCCTGCCGGCGCCTTCTCCGTCGCCAGGCGGACCATCTGCGCTTCCAGGACCTCGCGGACCTCGAAGAGCTCGCTGATCTTGTCCGGTTGCAGTCGGGCGACGATCGCGCCCCGGTTGGGCGTGCGCTCGATCAGGCCGCGTTCTTCGAGAATGCCGAAGGTGTCGCGGATGCGGGCGCGGGAGACGCCGAACTCGGTGGCCAGGCGCTGCTCGCGCAGCGGCGCGCCAGGGGGCAATTCATGGCTGACGATACGCCGTCGGAGCTCACCGAGCACCCGGTCCAGGTCTTTCCTGCCCGCCCTGGGCACAGCGACCTTAGTCCTCTTCTCCGTCATTGGGTGGTCCCTCCAGCTATGTCTCGCGGGCAATATGAAGCCTGTCGACGATATTGTCAATAATATTGTCGACAGTTAAGCAGGCAATATTCCTGCGGCTCCGCTCCAGGTCTGCCACCCCAAGCTCGCGCTACCTACCACCCTCGCCTGCCCTACTTCGGTATATCGCCGGTTTGGTCTTCCTCTGTGTCCTCGGTGCTCTCTGCCTGCCCCTCGACCTGTCCACCGAAGCACCGCAAGGTGCGAAGGTGGAAGCGGCGCTTCACTGCCGCGGAGTGGGGTGGTGAGTTCCTGTCTTGCTCACCCAGGGTCCCGCTCCCCCTCCTCAGACGGGCTCAGCTCCCTCGCCGTTGCCTCCACCGGCTCGACAGGCGCGATCTCATCCGACGTGGCCGCCCCCAGGTCCCGGAACCGCCGCGCCGACGGCAGCACCCGCGCCTCCATCGAGCCCACCGCACGGTTGTAGGCCTCCGTTGCCCGCGTGATCCCCTTCCCGATGTCGCTCAGGTGGTTCGCCATAACGCGCATCCGGTCGTACAGATCCCTTCCCAGCTCGCTGATCTGCTGGGCGTTCTCCGCGATCTGCTCCTGCCGCCAGCCATAGGCGACGGCTCGCAAGAGCGCAATGAAGGTCGTGGGCGTCGCGAGGACCACCTTCTTCCGCATCCCATCCTCGATCAACGCGTGGTCCTGGTCGGCCGCGGCGGCGAAGAACGACTCCCCGGGGATGAACATCACGGCGAACTCCGGCGCACTGTCGAACTGCTGCCAGTACGCACGGGCGCCCAGGCCGTCCATATGGGCCCGCACCTGCCGTGCGTGGTCCTTGAGGAACCCCTGGCGGTCGATATCCGATTCGGCCGACAGAGCCTTGAGGTAGGCGTCGAGGGACACCTTCGCATCCACTACGATCTCCCGGCCGCCCGGCAGGTGGACGATCATATCGGGCCGGATGCGGCCGTCCTCCGCCTGCGCCGTCACCTGCTCACTGAAATCGCAATGCTCCGACATCCCAGCCAGTTCCACCACCCGCCGAAGCGTGATCTCGCCCCAACGCCCCCTCACCTGCGGGGTTCTCAGCGCACTCACCAGGTTGCCCGTTTCCCGCTGGAGCTGCTGCTGGGTGATCGTCAGCGACTTCAGCTGCTCCTCGAGCGATGTATAGGCCTGCTGCCGGTTCTTCTCCAACCCACGGACGTGTTCCTCGAATTGCTTGAGCGATTCCGACAGGGGCTTCACCAGGCCCTTGATCGCTTCCTCGCGTTTGCCGAGGTCGCCTTTCGCCCCTTCCAGAACCTTGTCGAAGGTCTCCCTCGCCAGCTCCAGGAAGGCCTTGTTGGATCGCGATAGCGTATCTCCAGCCAGGGACTTGAAGGTGTCCGCCAGCTTCTCCTTCGCTTCATCCAGCAGCTTCTTCTCCTCCTCGAAGCGTTTCACGGTCTCCGCGAGACGCGTCTCCGCCTCCACACGGGCGGCACGTTCCCCGTCCAGGGCCGTGCGGAGCTCGGACAACGCGGTCTCGTGCTGGGCCATCTGCTCCCGAACGGCCTCCGCCATCGCCTCCGCCGAGGCCGCGGCACGTTCCGCCTCGGCCACCGCGGTTCGGCCCCGCGCCGACACAAGGGTCCACGCAACGGTTCCCCCGACGATCAGCCCGATCACAACGAGCAACGCTTCCATCATCTCAGTAGATCCCTTTCACCAAGCCCGTTTCCGACATTCTGCCTTCTTCATTGGAAATTTTGCATCTTCCCGCCTTCAGCTTGGTAGTACTCTCCCACGGTACAACAGGTCTTTCAGTTCTCCTGCCAGGTCGTATCTCTGGTTCAGGTGTTCGGGTCCCATCTCCATGATATCGACCCCGTACGACGCCTCGAACGCCGCGTGGACCTGCTCCTCGTAGGCCGTGATGTCTGTCAGCGGAAGCTCGATGCGCCCGCCACCGGCCA
>JASLMQ010000649.1 GCA_030746455.1 Candidatus Latescibacterota bacterium | reverse complement strand
TTGCTTCTGACGTCCGCGATTTCCCATCGCCATGTTCTCATCTCCCCGCTTCGGTTCGGTACCTACTCCATCATAGTACCTTCCTCGCGGGAAAACAACAGACAATGTGGCATGAATCTCAGTTTTTCAACGGGCTGTTAGCGGGGTGAGGCCCAGGGGGATGGACTGTCGTCAAGGCGACTTGCCAACGCGAGGAGGACGCATCGCGCTCCACATCGCAGCGAGGGGCTGAACCCCCTCGCTGCGGAACCCCAAACCCCGCTTCGCGGGGCTGAAAATCTCAAACTTCACGGAGAGACGATACATGCAAGACAACCAAGGCACCCTCGACGTCGCATCCCTTGGTGAGCCCGTACGCATACGCGAGCTGAGCTTCAGCCTCGTCACACAGGACCCGGACGGCTACACCATCGCATGGGCCGCGTTCCTGGAGACCGTTCTGAACAGCACTGCGCTGGTGGGGGTGCGCACGGATACAGGGGAAGTCCTGCACCTCGACCTGAGCGAGTACGGCGAGGGCAAGATCACGATCACACAGGGGGCAGACGGCAACGTCTACGTCTATGCGGGGGACCCCGGTCATTTCTTCCGATACGACATCAAACATCGAGAGCTCGAGGACCTGGGAGTGGCGGCGGACCCTGCGGGCTACTATGCAGCGGGAGCGCTGGCACCAGACGGGAAGTTCTATGTGGGATCGTACCCCAATGCCACGCTGGTGTGCTGCGATACGAACACCGGTGCCGTCGAGAACCTGGGCCGGATGGCCGACGACGAGCGGCAGTTCTACATTCATCCCTCCGTCGCGGTGAGTGACGACAACGTGGTCTACTGCCCGGTCGGGCTCCACCATAAGGAGCTCTGGACCTACAACGCGGGGACAGGCGAGCGGAAGCAGATCCTGACCCCGGACCTTACGGAGCTCCAGGGCGCGCCGCAGGTGTGGACCGGGGAGGATGGGCAGGTCTATGGCAAGGCGGACGCGGAGACCTTCCTCTGCCTCCCTGACCGGATCGAGACGGGCAAGACCGCGCCGGCCCGATCGCGTCCGCCGCTGATGGCGGGGGACAAGCAGGTGGGAGCGATCGATGCGTCCGGACATCTGACGTTAACGTACAGCCGAACCGGCGAGGTCTCGCGACTGGAGACGGACTACAAGGGCAAGCGGGCGTGGATCTACAGCGTGTCCTGCGAGCGCGACGGCAAGATCTACGGTTCCTGCGCGCTACCGGGCCGGTCGTTCAGCTTCGACACTGGCTCGGGTGCGATGACGGATCTGGGGGTGCTGGGGTCCGGACACTGTCAGGTGTACGACACGGTCAGCTTGCCAGAAGGTCTTTTCCTCAGCAGCTACCTCGGGTGCTACGTCGACGTGCTGGATCCCGATCGACCAATCGAAGAGGACGTCAATCCCAGATGCCTGGGACGGGTGGAGGGACAGGAGCGGCCGGTCCAGTGGTGCATCGGACCGGACGGCATGCTCTACTCGGGCACCGAGCCGGCGAAGGGACGGCTGGGGGGGACGCTGATGCGCGTGAATCCGGAAGACGATTCCCTGAAGATCTGGCCGACGCCCGTGGCGAACCAGAGCATCGAGTACGTGGCGCCTGTTCCCGAGACGAGCGAGCTGTTCTGCACCACCTCGATCAGTGGGGGAAGCAGCTCAATCCCAACTGAAACGGCGGGGTGCGTGTTCCTGTGGGACATCCAGAAGGAGGAGATGGTCTTCCGGGCGGATCCGGTTCCGGGAACCGAGACCTATGGCCGGGCGGTGAGAGGCCGGAACGGGCTGATCTATGGGCTTGCGGAGGGGAAGTACTACGCCTTCGACCCGCGAGAGCGAACGGTCGTGCACACGGGAGACCTGCCCGTCGAGAGACTGAGCTTTCCTCAGCTGAACCGGGAGCCCGTGGGGCAACAGGGCCTGATCGTGGGCCTGGGTGACGATGCCGTGTACTGTATCGATCCTGCGGACCACAGCGCGCGCATCCTGGGACGCCATCCGAGCATCGGAAGTCCTGGGAAGCGAGGCGCGCACGGGTTCTTCGTGACGCCGGAGGGCGTGCTCTACTACGGGTCGGAGGCGACGCTGATGCGGTATCAGCTGGAGGTGTGAACTCAGGAGCCTACCACTTCAGCGCATCGGAGCCCACGAGCAGCTCGGACACCCGCCGCTCGACGATCAGCCCCTTGTTCCTCTGCCGCTCCGCGAGCTTCTCGCGCAGCTCCTCGAGCTCCTTCTCCATCTTCTTCACCTCTTCCTGCCTGCCTGCCTCTCGCAGGTCGAAGAGCTCTGACACCTTCTCAGACAGGGCCGACCGGATCCCATTCTTCTCGTCCTCTGCAGCCTTCTTGTACCGCTTAGCCAGATTGTCACACTGTCGCTCCAGAACCATGAACCTGAGCTTCCTTGCGTAGGTGTCCGGGTCCTTGGACTTTAGCTTGTGCAGGCCCGCGACCTTCTCGTGCCACACGCGGAACAACTCGAAGTCGTACTGCGACGGACCCTCCTCCTTCTGATCCGCGTCGCCCTTTGCTCTCAGCCTGTTGATCTTGACAAGCGCTTCGGGATGGACAGACCGGAGGAAGTCGATGACCTCGGCCTGCTGCTCTTCCGTGAGCAGGTATCCCTTCATCTTGTACATGGCCTGCGCCCGATCCCTCAGCATCTTCTCCTTGACCTTCTTCCCATACACAAAGTCCTTCTTGCTCTTCTTGATCTTTCCCTCATAGTCCTTTAGGGCTTTCTCGTACATCCTTTTGAGATCCTGGTCCTCGGAAGCGCCCGCGGTCCCGATCGTCTGGGTCGCCAGGATGCCGAGGGCGATCGCAATCGAGACCGCCATGTGTCGTACGTTCATATCGGATTCCCCTTTCTTCGGTGGCCTTTGTTACGAACCGTTGGTCGCGATTTCGTGCTTGAGTGAAGCAATGCGCTCCTGAAGGCTTGCCGACCTTTGCTCCCACCCTTCACTTGCCACCGGGTCCTCTCGATCATCGAGGAACAGCTCGCTGTGCAGCGAGGCGCGGTTGCTGTCGAGGCGGGCCACGGCGGCCTCCAGCTGGGGCGGGTCCCACCGCAGACTGCTATCATCCGTGTCCGACAGGTTGAGGTAGAGGACGATGGATGCGGCGAGAGCGAACACGGCAGCCGCCGGACGCCAGAGACGGCG
>JASLMQ010000648.1 GCA_030746455.1 Candidatus Latescibacterota bacterium | reverse complement strand
GTCCACCTGAAACGTCGCAAGCCTCAGCATTGTCCTCCCTCCACGCCATCGATGCACGGGTTCAGCTGGACTGTCCAAGCAGATTCCCGGACTCGCGAACGGCGCCATCGCTGGTGATCGGGCGTTCCGCATCCATCAGTTGATTCCCGAGCACCGCGCAGGTGTCGGTCCCACCGCCCTCGATATGTAAGAAGTCCGTCGTGCCAGGTTGGGCCTCACACCCAGAAACCGTGATCCCCGTTGTCTGGCGGCAGTGGATTGCCGCCCCTCCGTTGGATCCGGGTTGCTTCAGGCTCGCCGTGTCGATCCGAAGCCCTTCCACCTGGTCGAAACGCAGCCCGTCCCGCCACACCTTTCCCAGGCGATCCCCCCACCTGAGCGTGAGACCGCCCACCAGGACGTCCCGGAGATGGGTGCCATAGACTGCGCACGGCAGCGCCGGTCCGCCATCGAAACCCGGGCAACCGTGGATGGAATACGGGTAGGGGACCGTATCGACGAAATCGGCGTTATTCGTTCCGCCGTCGAGCCGAAGGTCCCAGTCTTGCAGCCGGAGGCCCTCAATCGGCAGATCCGGGTTCCCACCGAGGTACATGCCCGCCTCTGCCCTCACTCGGAACCGACTGAAGCTCACATCGTGGAGTCCGCCGGGATGTGCAGCTCCGGCGCCGACGATCACCTGAACCGGCAGGACGCAATCCATGGTGAAGTCCGAGAAGGCGACCGACTCGATACGCGTGCCACGCGGCATCCGGTCTGAGTACCGACACATGATACCGATGCCCGTACGGGCCTGCGGCACGACGATGTTCGAGATGCTGCAGTTCCGAATCCATCCCTCGCCCACCCCGACTCGAATCGCATTGCACGGAGACGCGAAGACGCAATTGGTCACCGTCACGTTCTCGCACGGCATTGGATTCCCGAGTGCCCTCGGGTTACCGCGGATCGTCAGGCTGTCGTCTCCAGTGAACACCGTGCAGTCGCTCACCGTCACGTTCCGGCAGCAGTCGATGTCGATCCCGTCGCCGTTCCGGGTACCGGGCGGGTTGGTGATGCTCAGGCCACGGACGTGCACATCCTCGCACCCGAGGAAGAACAGGGTCCAGTATGGGGAGTCGACCAGCGACACGTCCTGGACACGCACGTGCCGGCAGCTGCAGAAAAACACCATCTGCCCGGGACGCCAATCAAGAACGGAATAGATGTTCTTGTGCCGATAGGTGGCCTCAGGTCCCTCCGAAGGCGGTCCGAAGAAGACGCCGGAGTTGCCGTCGATCGTACCGCCGCCGGTGATCGAGGCATTCTCGACCCGGTAGGCGATCACCAGATGGCATGCCGTCACCTGTTCGTGGACGAAGGCCTCATTCTCGGGGAAGGCGTCTTCGGGGTTGTAGTCCTCCCGATCCGGGCTCCCAAGCAGCCGCGCACCCGGAGCCAGGTGCAGGTCCACGTGGCTCTTCAGCCATAGGGTACCCGTGAGATACGTCCCTGCTGGGACCCGTACGCTTCCCCCGCCCGCTCGGGCACATGTGTCGATCGCCGATTGGATCGCTTGCGTGTCCTTGGTCTCGCCATCACCCACTGCGCCAAAGCGTCGCGCGTCGAAAACGCCGTCCAGGCCGGCCGATTCAGCGCCCCTCATCTCGTCCTCCTCTACGTACCCCGCGTCCCTGGTCTGCCGGATCACCCGCTATCAGCATCCGTGGTATCGCATTCCATCAGCCTGCCCTTGCATACCGTCGCCACCCCCGTCAGCTTTCGTCTCCCAGCCAGCTTCTGTCGATGGCAGTCGACGAACTCGAACTCGCCTTCTGCGAGATCCAGAATCGCCAGATCGCCAGGTCCCTGCACCTTCAGCTTGCCCAGCTCCCCGTTGCCGGGTAAAAGCGCTGCCGGCCGCTCTGTCGCCGCGGAGATGACCTCCTCCAGGCTCATCCCAAGGGCCAGGAACTTGGAGAGCGTGGTCGGCAGGTCGAAGACCGGGCCGTTCACGTTGGCCGCGTACAGATCCGTGCTGATGATATCGGGAAGCTGGCCCTGATCGACCATCGCCCGTGCCGTATCGAAGCTGAAGCTGCCTGCACCGTGCCCGATGTCGAGGATCACGCCGCGCTCGCGCGCATCTCGGACCTCACTGCGCATGTGTCCTTCATCGTCCACAATCCGGTTCTCGTGGCCGTTGAAACTGTGGGTCACCACGTCGCCTCGGCCCAGGAGAGAAAGGATCTCCGGGAGCGAGGGTGGAGAAAATCCGATGTGCACCATAATGGGGAGCTCGACCCGGTCCGCGATCTCCCTCGCCACCTTGAGTAGTCCCAGGCCGTGGTCTCCCACCATGTTGCCGGCCACGAAGAGCTTGATCCCCACGATAGTGTCTCGATTCTCCTCGATGACCTGGACGGTAGCGGAGGCGTTGGATCTGGCGTGCGCGATCGGATCCGTTCCCGGCCGGGGATAGGGCGTCGCGTGTAGGAAGGCGTAGACGCGAGACTCGGCGAGCTCGGCGATGAAGCGCCTGAAACCGGCGAAGCTGTGCGCGTTCGAGCTCCCCGCGTCGACAATCGTCGTCACGCCAGTGCGAGCGCAGACAGGATCCGGATCGATCCCCAGGTGCGTCGCCCCCCAATAGATGTGGGTGTGGAGGTCGATCAGCCCCGGCGTCACCAGCTTGCCGGACGCATCGGTAACCTGTCGGGACCGGTTTTCAGGAATGTCGGCCTCCAGCGCTGCGATCATGCCGTCCGCGATCGCGACATCCAGCGTTCCGTGGAGGCCCTCGCCCGGGTCGACGACCGTTCCGCCCTTGATCAGGCGATCGTAGTCCATTCACCCCTCCCTTCTGACTCATCGGCCACACCGGGTCGCCTCAGCCCGCCCTTCATCATAACCACGCTCGCGCTGGATTCGGGTCCGAGCACGCCTGCCGTGTTCCGCGCCCGAATCCGTAGGTGATTCAGGCCCTCGTGGAGGACCCAATCGATGGAGGTCTCGGTCTGCCCGACCCAATCGCCATCGTCCCTCTGCACATTGAAGGAGTCGAGACACGGCGTCTCTGTGTCCACATCCACCCGGATCGTGCCCGCCTCTCCGGTCTCGCTCAACGTGAGCTCGCAGCGGTTCAGCACAGGATTGAAGTCCTGCCACCGATTGGTGTGGTGCTGGTACTCCCGCTTCCGGGGGAAGATGTCGTTGTAGTACCCATACAGCAGGTCGCCACCCCAGTTGCTCGACACGCGCCACGGAACCGGCTCGGGGCGGCTGGCGAAGTCGTTCCGGAACGGGGTCCGCAGCTGCCCCTTGAACAACAGCAAGTAGGGACCATGGTCGAGATCGCTCACCTTCAGCTCGTGGTCTCCTTCCCTATACGCCACGTTCACCTTGCGGGCCTCCCGGCGGTCGGATATCTGCGACCGGATCGGAAACTCCCAGTCTGCTTCCTGCTTCACGATCGCCTTCAGACGCTCGCTGATCTCCGTCAGGCTCAGAGGAATGCCCGTGTCAGGATCGAGGATGCAGTAATCGCGCGTGGCGTCGGCAAACACCCACTTGTCGAAGTCGTTCGACCAGACCTCGGACACCTCGTGCCCGTAGGTCGTCCTGGTCGCTATGTTCGTCCACCTCGCAGGATATCCCATGGACAGGCAGGCCCCAACGAAGGCCAGGTTCGAGTACAGGCAATGGTGGTCCCGTCTTCTCGTCTTGTATTCCTTCTGCCGGATGATGTTGCCGGCGGCATCACGCTCCAGAACGGGCAGATCGTAGAAGCTCCAGGCATAGGGGTCGAGCCGGTCGAGAGGAATCTCATAGGCCCATCTCAGAAGCGCCAGCTGGGCCTGGAACTCCGTCGACGCTGTGGCCACGACCTGGTCCAGCTCAAACCGCTCCCGGTATTCCCTGAGCCTGGCATAGTCCTCGTAGACGAACTCGACCGACGGGCGGATGACCTTCCGGTTTCGGATCTCCACTACACGACACCCCACCTCCGTTGGCTGCGCGATCTCCTCCAGCGTTGACTCGATCGACATCCCTCGCAGAACAGGGCTTTGCAGCGGGTTCTCTGTCCGAAGAATGCCCTTGAACTGCAGGTAGCGACCGCCGGGCTCCTTCCATTCCCGGGACACGCCGCCAACCGCTTCGTAGGACGACCACGTATCGGCTGAGACAACAGGATTGTCGCTGAAGCGTACCTGGAATTCTGCTGAGGTGTCCTCGGGCAGGTCCACGTCCCAATCGAGCCGGCACGACTCCAGAACCACTCGCTCCTTGATCTCATC
>JASLMQ010000647.1 GCA_030746455.1 Candidatus Latescibacterota bacterium | reverse complement strand
CCTCGTCGACATCGGCTCGGAAGGCCATTCCGAAGTCCGCAGCGGCCTTCACGCCCCGATCTTCGTTGTCGTCCCACGCGGCCACGAGGTCCACGTCGGGGAAGTCGCGCATCACGCCGCAGTAGGTGTTGATGTGGCCGTGGGCGTGACTGATGGTTCCGATGCCGATGCGGTCCATTCAGGGGGTCCTGGACATGGTTGAGCAGTCCACGTCGCGAAGAGCGGTCTCCCGCAGAGGCGTAGGGGCCGCAGGGGGAGGAGAGAATCGGGCGAGCTCGCTCAGAGGATAGCCCAATATAAACGCAATGCGATCTGCCAGCAATGGTGTTGTTAAGCACTTGGACCCAACGGCGCTTCCCCGTATCATGACCGGACGATCGATACGGGTGGTACTCAGGCGAACACAAGGCACCCTATGAGCGCCTACACAAGCACCATTCGTCCCATCCTCTTCCGAGCCGACCCGGAGCGGATCCACAACGCTACGATCTCGCTGTGCGAGGTCCTGGGGCGATCTGACGGGGTCCGAAACGTCTGTCGCGCGTTCTACGGCTTCTCGGACCCGTGCCTGTGCACCCGCGTGGCCGGCATCGACTTCCCGAATCCCGTGGGATTGGCGGCCGGCTTCGACAAGAACGGGCGCGCGGTCGATCTGCTGGCCGCCCTGGGATTCGGATCGGTCGAGGTCGGATCCGTGTCCGCGCACCCGTCAGACGGGAATCCCGATCGGCCCAGGCTGTTTCGCCTGCCTGCCGATGACGCCATTGTGGTCTACTACGGGGTACCGAACGAGGGCTCAGAGGCCGTGGCCCGCAGGCTCTCGCGCAGCTGTCTTCCCGTCCCGCTGGGGATCAACCTTGTGGAGACCAACATAGGGTTGCCCTCGGGGCCCGAGGAGACGATCCAGGAGATGATTCAGGCGGCCAAGCCGTTCCTGGGCATCGTCGACTACCTTGCTCTCAACCTTAATTGTCCAAACACAACCGGTGGGAGCAGTCCCTTCGACGTCACGCGAAACATCGCGGTCCTTTTAGACGGCTATGGGCACTACGGGGTACTGCCTCCCATGTTCCTTAAGATCCCCCCGACGACCGATCCCGCGCGGATCGACGGGGTGCTTGAGGCCGTCGATGCCTTCCCCTTCTTAAAGGGAGTGATCTTCAACCTGCCACCGGGCACAGATTACCCCGGACTCAAGACCCCCTCCGACGAGCTCTCCCGAATGCCCGGCACCCTCGCCGGCCGTCCGGCAAGGGACCTCATTGACGCATCGGTCCGCGCGTGGTACCCGCGGATGGACCACAGTCGGCACGTTATGGTCGGGGTGGGCGGGGTCTACTCCGCGGAAGATGCCTATGAGAAGATCCGCCTGGGCGCCTCGCTGGTGCAGCTCAACACGTCGTTGGTCTACCACGGACCGGGAGTCGCGGGGGAAATCAACCGGGGGCTCTGTCGGTTGCTCGAGAGAGATGGACTCAAACACATATCTGAAGCCGTTGGTGTAGACAACGCCTGACAGGCGATCACCTGAAGCGCTAGGGGAACCAGACCATGGAACGATCATCCAGTGGCGTGAGAATCGTCCAGCAAGCCGACGGATTCGATGTGTCGGAGGATGGGCAGGGCGTGCTCTTCTACCGCACGGTTCCGCTCCCCGCTGTGGACGGGCATGCCCGGCCTCACTACATCCATCCGCTCTTCGGCGTAGACGGAGAGGTCCTGACGGA
Source organism: Candidatus Latescibacterota bacterium (assembly GCA_030746455.1). Next base: position 338 of record JASLMQ010000647.1, on the reverse strand, counting down.
GGAGTCGCCGCCCGATCACAGACACCAGTTCGGGATCTACTGGGCCTGGCATCAGGTGTGGGCCGGGAACAAGCGGATAGGCGACGCCTGGATACAGGACGACTTCGGGTGGGATGTGCGCAGCGTGGCCACCCGCAGCCCCGAGGGGGGATCGGCGGTCCTCGGTGGTGAGGCCCTGTGGAATTCACCCCTCTGGACAGACGATTCGGGCACGAGGCTGCCAATCGTCAAGGAGACGTTCGAGATCAAGGTCTACCCGGCTGGTAAGGACTTCCGCAGGATCGACTTCCACGTCGAGCTGCTGGCGCTCGAGGAGGGGGTGCGGATCGGGGGATCGG
>JASLMQ010000646.1 GCA_030746455.1 Candidatus Latescibacterota bacterium | reverse complement strand
CAGGCATTCGTTGATCATCTGCTTGTACCGCTCCTCGAAGATGTGGAGCGGAGTACGCTTGTAGGGGAACAGGACCAGGTTCAGGGGGAACAGGGGAAGCTCTATCAGCTTACTCATTCTCCGGGCCTTCGTCTAGCGGGGCCGTTGCGAAATGGAGGTCTCCAAACCGCTGCGGGTTACCAGGGCTGCCGTAGGTGATCGACCAGGTGAGGCGGTCCGCGGGTGCAGGCCCGGCCACCAGTGACATGTTGAAGCGGAAAGAGGGGAGAGGGGACCCGGAATCCACGCCGATCGCGTCCAGGGGTATAGCGGCCTCGATGCTCCAGCGGTCCCGCCCGAGGTAGCCCGCGACCTCCCAATCCGGATCCCAACCGGTCTCTCCGCCTCGACTGTCGTGAACGGCACCGAGGGGCGTAACCGCCAGCACGCTGGTCACGTCCGGATGCCGGGCCGATGATAGCACGCACTCCAGGCGAACATCGTCCAAGAGACCCGGCTCGTCGCGCCGCCTCACCTGCAAGGAGGAAGGAGAGAGACTGTCGGCGCAGACGACCGACAGGAAGAGGCGCGTGCTGTCATTGCCCACCCAGGCGTCGACCACGTGGTGGACCCAGGGGGTTCCCTGGAAGTCTCCAGCAAACCCCGAGACGGGTGTCGCCGCACGCCACTCATCGGGATCCAGGCGGCCGTCGATCTGAGGCGGCTGTGTGATCCATGTGCACACGGCCCGCTTGCGGTCCATGTAGGGCGAACCCATCTCCTCGAGGGCGAGGAAGCTCGCGCGCTTGAGGGGGCCGTGGTCCTCCCGTGCGTAGATTTCCTCCAAGCCCTCTATGGATCTCCGGTCCCCGATCAGGGCGATGGGGCCAACCGCCGAAGGGTTTCCCGCGCGGGCCGAGTCGAGCAGGGATTTCAGGACCTGGAAGTTCCGCGTCCCCATCGCTAGCAGCTTGTCCACGGCAGCGGTGGCGACGCCGCGATGGGAAGAGCGGGTGTTGGAGATCAGGTAGCCCGTCAGCTCGGGCTCGAACTGCGCGGGATCGACGGCGCGGATCAGGTGCATCCTCACGGATGGCACCTGATCGTGCCTCAGGGCAGGAAGCGTGGCATCCACCACGCCTTCGGTGAACTGGCAGAGCATTCGGGCCGCGTAGGTTCTTACCTCCCCGTCTTCGTCGTTGAGCAGTTCCACGAGGAATCCGCCGATCTCGGGAGGAGACCGGACCACAAGGGCGTAGGCGGCGCCGAGACGCACCTCGGGATCGGGGTGGCGGGAAAGGCCCTGCAGGATACGGTCGGGAATGAGGTCCTCTCTGACCTCGAGCACGCGGACGGCGCTGTGGCGCATCCCGGGGTCTCGCAGGAGCTCGCCCAGGAACCGATGTTGGGCCTCTGCGGTCAGCCCTGCCGAAACCTCGAGGGCGAATCCCGCGGGCTCGAGGTAGACCGGCTCGGGATGGGCTCGGTCGGCATCCTCGAGGGGCATCTCTCCGGACGATCCAAGTGCCTCAGGCACGAGGAAGACGGGGTTTCCAAGGCTTTTGCAGCTTCCCTCCTCGCTTTCGAGTACGGGGCGAACGTAAGTCTTTCCGGTCAGAGGCAGGAAGAAGCGGGCCTCCCAGACGGTCGTGTCGGGTTCCGCGCTCCAGACGATGTCGCCGTCGGCAACCAGGCTGACCCGGCTTATGGCGTGGCGAGCCGAAGCGCGAATGCGCACATAGGCCTCCCGGCCCACCGGAACCAGGGCTCCCATCGGCCGTCCGTTGACCTGGAGATCCATGCGGATGCCATCCGACTGGGCAACATAGGACGCTCCACGTCGTATGCCATCGATGATGCTCTCCGCCCCATTGTCCTCGGCCCAGACGTAGGTCTTCTGAGAGCCCCCGGGACCGCCCACGGCGTGGGGATCGCTGCCGCCGATGAGGAGGATCCTGTGTCCCGACGTGAGCAGGTGGTCCCAGGCGGCACCGGGCTCGCACTCGGACGCCCACACGCCACTTTGCACCCCCTGGAAGGCCGTTGCCGTTCGCCAGTTCGATGGGGCAACATCGTCGGTCAACCGGTAGGCAACCTGGATCGATACGCCTTCGTGCGCCTCGACCCATCCGACCACCTGCTGCAGGCTATCTTGGGGGATGGGTGCCCGAGGATCGACGCCGAAGACCGCCAGCGCGTGCCTGGGGCCGCCCGGCAGATCCCATCCGGTGCCCGCAATGGGCGTGATGCGGGGTGCATTCAGATCGTGTTCCTGCGCGATGTCGCGTACCCCGGTGAAGGCCCCCTCCCAGGCAAAGCCGGCGAGGACCAGCCAGTCGAGGTCGGCGTCGATCGCCTCCTGGACCCACTCGGGAACAACCGTCGAGGTATTCTGGGCAGGATAGTAGACGATGTCGCCCGCATACCAATCCCATTCCGCCGCAGAC
>JASLMQ010000645.1 GCA_030746455.1 Candidatus Latescibacterota bacterium | reverse complement strand
TCGAAGAACCGGGTGAGACGACGCTCCTTGAGCTCCAGGACCAGGAGGGACACACACATAGCCAGGATCAAGACCGCGACAAGAGCGTCGGACAGGCCCAGAGGGGAGGCCTGAAGGGCGGTAACAAACTCGGCGGGAGAGGCGTACCGTTTGACCGTGGGGGCCCCCGAAAGCTTCGCGAGAGTGTGGTACTGGAAGTAGACCAGGAGGGAAGCCAGGAGCAACAGAATGGCCGAAACATCCAGCGGCCAACCGTGAATCTGCTTTCCTCCTGCTTGACGCTGACTCGCATTGGCCTGCATCAGGTCCTCCTCCTGCGGATGAGCACGAGGCCCGCAGCAGCCAGCAGGACGATGTCGAGGGCCAGGAGGGCCCGCCGCATCGGTGAAAGGAAGGGCTCGAGTACGATCAGATGCTCTCCCCGATCGAGACGGAGGGCGATAAACCGATCGGCGGTTTCCAGCGTCTGGGCGATCTTCCCGTCTACAACGACCCTGAGGTAGGGGTAGTAGGCGTAGGCGAGGCGCGCGAAGCACGCATCGCTTGTGCGGACCTGCAACTCCACGCGCTGGTTCCACACACGGTGGCTGAGTACCTCGACCTCGGGCGACGTGCCAAGGTCGAGGGGCTTCGTTTGCGCTCGCAGCAGGACCTGCCGACAGGTTGACGCAGTCGCATCGACTCCCATCGCCTTGAGGAGATCCCTGAAGGCTGTTTCGGTCTCCGATTCCCCGAGGTTCTTGAACTGCTCCACCGGGTAGTGCCAGCTCACGGCCTTCGCGGAGACGATGACCGGCGTCGGGTAGGGATAGAGAAGCCGGACAAGCAGCTGCTTGGATGTCTGGTAGGCCCAGATCGGTTCGACATTCAGCAGCCCGAAGCCAGCCGCGAAGTCATAGAGCTTCCCCAGCGGGCCGAACTCATCGGCCAGCCGATCCGGGTCTTTCAGTTCGATCAGAGCGGGATCCATCAGCTTCTCGAGGGGTCTCATGAAGCCGGGAACCGTCAGGGGGTGCTCGTCGTAGAGGCCGAAGACCGTGGGGATACCCGTTCGGCATACCAACTGAGAGACCACCAGCGTGGTCCAAGCCCCTATCCTGCTGTAGTAGACCCGGTGATTCGGGAGCTGGCCTACAGCAGCTTGGCGCCGCTGGTCTAGGGCTTCTTCGGGCATAGGGAGCAGTTTGATGGCGCGTTCCTTGGGAAGGTAGCTTTGTTGGAAGGTGGTGGGCCCGAGATCAGCCAGCACAATGAGCATCGCCAGGGTGAACGGCCGTTTTCGCCCGAAGCGCTGCGTGCCGTCCGTGGCTGTCCCCACGACAGCTACACCAGCGACGACGGACATGAAGAAGGAGACGAAGAGGAGGTATCGTCCTGCGTGAAGGGCCTGCACTGCGTCGAGAGATCGGAGCCCGGGCCAGTCGTAGCCGAACACGAGGATGAGGGACAGCGCCAGCGAGATGCCCGGCACCATGCCGGGGGAGGTCCTCGGATGCCTCCCGAGGCGGACGGCGGCACCCAGGCAGAGCAGGACCAGCGAGATCCCGAGATAGCCTCCGTACCAGTGTTCCTGGCCCTCGGGGAGCGGGAAAGCAACGCACCGATGGTTCGACCAGTAGAGGAGGTGCTGCCAGGTGGGTCTGGGCCAGTGCGACATCGAGAAGCCGGCGTGCAGGCCGGTGTAGGCCCTCTCGACCCACATAGGCAGGACCAGGTAAGCACTGAGCACCAGGCCTCCCCCGAACAGCAGGAGGCTGTGCCCGACCGTGAAGAGGTTCCGGCCGGCGAGAACGGGTCTGAGTACCATGTGGACGGCCAGGAATAAAGCAGCCCAGAACCCGTAGCCCGGGTGGGTGAAGACCAG
>JASLMQ010000644.1 GCA_030746455.1 Candidatus Latescibacterota bacterium | reverse complement strand
GCCGTCGTCGACCTCGTAGATCAGCGGCGCACTGAACACCATGGTTAGCTCATGCGATCCCGCCGCCACGGGGTCGGCCTTCGCGTCCTCCACCAGCTCCTCGCCGTCAAGGGACACCGATACCAGTGCCATTGGCTCCGGAGCACGTTCCTGCACGGCTATCCGGACCGCCACCCGTACCGAGTCCTCGGGAAGCGGATCCGCGTGAGTGACTGCAACCCGGTCACCCACCTCCAGATCGCCGACACCGATCTCAGCCTCCTCCTCGAGGACGACCGTCTCTTCGGTCAGGCGCACGCAACGGGGCCTGAGCTGGACCAGTCCCTGCTGCAGATCGGCAGACTGGATACGACCCACAGTCTGCCCTGAGCCGGGCACAACCCGCTCGCCGCTCGCGAGCAGCCGGACCCGCAGCGCAACCCGCTGTCCCTCGGGCTCCAACTGCACATCGACGAGCACCCGGGTCCCGGGGCCGATCTGGCCGCCGAGGGCCGCCTGGGCCGCCGTAGAAACGGTCCCGTCCGGCAGCTCAACCTCGATATCGCCGCTCGGCACGAACAGCTGTACACCGTTGAGACACAACAGGTCGGCCTCCAGATCGAGCCTGACGATCTGCCCGACCGCCTCCCTCTGGGGGGGGGACACCCCATTCATAGTGACTTCCACCCCGGCGGCGTCAGGCGTATTGATCTTCTGGTTCGCGTCGGCAAGGACCATTCGTTTCAGACCGATGTGAACGGGAACTCCCGTCACGTCCGAGGTCGTGATGAAGGTGACCGTTCCCACATATCCGTCCTCACCAACTGTGAATGAGAGAGTTGAGCCCCCTCCTGCTATCACCAGACTGGTATCCGTTGTGGCCGTCAGGGTACCCGAGATCCCGTCCGCGACACTGAAATCCACGACGGCCACCTGAGAGGGATCAAGGTCCAGCACTACTTCGAGGCCCGTAAGGGGCTCTACGAGCCCTTCGGCGAACAGGTCCAAGCCAAAGGCCGCTCCCTCCCCCTCGACTGTCCCCTCGCTCCCCTCCACCAACCCGAGATCGGGCTCGACATCGGGATTGGCTCCAGGCCCGGTGGGCAGATCGGTCTTGCCGAAATCAGGAGAACCACTGCTGAGCCCAAAGCTCTGCGCGAAAATCAGATGGTCCGTCAAAGAGACGCGGTCGTCCTCGTTCAGGTCGATCGCGGCGTTGTATTCATCCTCGCCTTTGGCTGACAGGCGGAAGTCCCGAGCCCATGCGATAAGGTCGGCAAAGCCAACGCGCCCATCGCCATCGAGGTCCGGTGTCGGGCCCGTCTGCTGGGGGGTCGGCTTGCTGTTGGCGTCGCCCGGGTTCGTCACCTGGCTGGCGTTTCCGGGTTGCGCCTGCCCGGACTGCCACACCCCGTTCGGGTCCCCGAGCTCGGCTCCGTTGGAAGTCCCATCTCCATCGGAGTCCATGTTGGCCAGTGCGGCACCCCACTGCACGGCACCTTGAGACAGGAAGTTCGATCCAACGGCCTGCCCAAAGGAATTCCTCGCGCCGCCTCCCTGTGGATTCACGTGGCAGTTGCCGCATCCGTTCACGGACCCGTTGGGAAGCTGGGGGACCCTGTTTGCCCGTGCCTGGGCGTCCTGCGCCTCCAACCCGAAGAAGATAACCGCTGCTATGGCTACCAAGCTGAACGCTACCCACCGACACTTCGTGACGACGCCCTCCTTGCGATTAGTGAATCGCCAGCTGCCTGCCAAGATCGTTTTCAGCAAGCATCAGGTAAACTGATGTAAGTTAACCAACTTCCTATACCTGCCGAAGTGACCTCAATCACGCGACGCCCGTGAGAATGCTCACGAATGGTGACCCAAATCGCCTGCGGCAGCCTCAATCCCCCGGAGTGCGGCGGCACCCCTGGGCGAGCCCGGAAAATGTAAGGACCATCCGCGCCATATGCAGACGCTTTGTGCGGAAATCATCCATGCCACTCTCCTTGGGCGGCCCCGAGGACGGGGGAGGGCGGTTTAACCTGCATTTAACAAACGCGAAACTTCGGCGAAACAAAGCCCGGGTATATTACGCGCCGTCCGGATTGCTGGATTGATAGCTCGAGCGACACACGGATGGCCCACGGACCTAACAGCCCGTATCGGAAGGAGTTATAGAATGCCTGAGACGCCGAAGGACGTCTTCGACCTGATCAAAGAGCACGAGATCAAGATCCTGGACCTGCGCTTCATGGACTTCCCCGGTCTGTGGCAGCACTTCTCGTTGCGTATCGACGAACTGACCGAGGCGTCCTTCGAGGATGGCTTCGGGTTCGACGGCTCGAGCATTCGGGGATGGCAGGCTATCAACGAGAGCGATATGCTGGTCGTACCCGAGGCCAACACCGCCATCGTCGACCCCTTCCTCGAAGTCCCCACCCTCGTGATGATCTGCCACATCGCCGATCCCATCACGCGCAGCAGATACACGCGAGATCCCCGTTCTGTGGCCTTCAAGGCCGAAAACTACCTGAAGTCCACGGGAATCGCGGACCAGGCTTATTTCGGCCCCGAGGCCGAGTTTTTCGTTTTCGACGATGTACGGTTCGACCAGACCCCCAATTCCGGCTACTACGCCGTGGACTCCGTGGAGGGCCGCTGGAATACCGGCAGGGAGGAAGGTCCCAACCTGGGCTACAAACCTCGCTACAAAGAGGGCTACTTTCCGGTTCCCCCCACCGACACGCTTCAGGACATCCGCAGCGAGATGATCCTCACGATGATCGACTGCGGCATCACCGTCGAGGCGCATCACCACGAGGTGGCCACCGGGGGCCAGTGCGAGATCGATTTCACCTACTCCCCCCTGGTATCCTGCGCGGATCAGCTGGTTCTATACAAATACATCGTGAAGA
>JASLMQ010000643.1 GCA_030746455.1 Candidatus Latescibacterota bacterium | reverse complement strand
CTCCTGGTCGACGGCGATACGGTCTTTTGCACGCCCGGTGGCCCGGACGCGACCGTCGTGGCTCTCAACCGCCATACCGGCAAGGTCCTCTGGCAGAGCAAGACCAACGGCCAGACCTCCACCTACTGCTCTCCCGGCCTGATCACCCACAACGGCAGGCGGCTGCTGGTCACGATGACGGGGAGGTCGGCCATTGGTCTGGACCGAGACACCGGCGAGTTCCTTTGGGAGCGAAAACATATCACGAAATACGATATCAATCCCAACACGCCGCTCTACCACGACGGCCATCTCTACATCGTTAGCGGATACGGAACCGGCGGGCAGATGCTCAAGCTGAATGCCGACGGTACGGGCGTCGAGCAGGTGTGGGCCCAGTCAACGCTGGACAGCCAGATGGGATCCGCGGTCCTCATCGACGGATATCTGTATGGCTCAGGGCAGAAGAACAGGGGCTGGCATTGCGTAAGTTGGGAAACGGGCGAGGTCACGCACACGGCCAAGGCGCTGGGAAACAAGGGCAACATCATCTATGCCGACGGGATGGCTTACTGCTATGGCGAGAAGGGTGAGGTCGGGCTGGTCAAGCTGTCATCCGACGCCTTCGAGGTGGTGAGTTCGTTCAAGGTGGAAAAGGGGTCGGCTCAGCACTGGGCTCACTTGGTCATCCGGGATGGACGGCTTTACGTTCGCCACGGGGAAGCCCTGATGGTTTACGACATCGCGGCGGAATGAACGAACGAGTCCTACATGGGACCGTTGCCGCGGTCCTGGCCCTCACCGGGCTCTTTCTGACGGGGTGGTGGCTTCGGCACGACCCCGTCCTGCACCTGGCCGAGAGTGTTCCCGGGATGGACAACCGGCCGGCGTCGACTTCCCGGGGACGGAACGAGGTGCAGATTGGCGCCCTGTTCGAACGCTTCGACGGTGTCGCCTCTACCATAGGGGGAAGCTGGCCGCGCTTCAGGGGATCTGATTTCAGCAATATCAGCCGCGATACGGTCCCCCTTGCCAGCGGCTGGAACGAAGGTGGGCCTCCCCTTCTTTGGTCGGTGGATCTGGGGGAGGGGCACTCCGGTCCGGTCGTGGACAACGGCCGGGTGTTTGTACTCGACTACGACGAAGGTCGGCGGGCGGACGTCTTGCGGTGCTTCTCCCTGGACGACGGCCGGGAGATCTGGCAGCGGGGCTACAACGTCTACATCAAGCGGAACCACGGGATGTCGCGCACGGTGCCAGCGGTCGCGGACAACCGGGTGGTGACGATTGGGCCCAAGTGTCACGTCATGTGCGTCTCGGCGGATTCGGGCGACCTGCTGTGGGGGATCGATCTCGTCGAGGCCTATGGGGCGGAGGTACCGCTGTGGTACACCGGACAGTGCCCGCTGATCGACGGTTCCACGGCGGTGATCGCGGTGGGTGGGAGTGCGCTCCTGATCGGTGTCGATATGGCGACCGGGGAGATCCTGTGGGAGACGCCGAATCCTCGGCACTGGAAGATGTCCCACTCGTCCGTCATCCCATACACGATACACGGGAGGCAGATGTACCTCTACTGCGCGATCGGCGGCATCGTGGGGGTTTCGGCGGAGAAGGGCTCGGAGGGTACGGTTCTCTTCGAGTCCACGCTGTGGGACCGGAACGTGATCGCACCTTCACCGATCTACGTGGGGGATGGAAAGGTGTTCGTCACCGCCGGGTATGGCGGCGGAAGCATGATGCTGAGGGTCGCGAGGGATGGGGATCGGTTCGTCGTCGAATCGCTCCAGTCTCTGGGGCCGAGCGAAGGCCTGGCCGCCGAGCAGCAGACGCCCATCCTCCACCAGGGACATCTCTTTTCCATCATGCCCAAGGATGCGGGCCCGCTCCGGAACCAGTTGGTGTGCGTTCACCCGGATGATTTCAGCAAGGTCATCTGGGCCAGCGGGAAAACCGAGCGATTCGGTCTGGGGCCTTATATGATCGCGGACGGGAAGTTCTACATCCTGAGCGACGACGGATTGCTCACGGTATCGGAGGTGAGCACCCAGGAATACCGGCCGCTGACCAAGGCCCAGATCCTGGAGGGACATGATGCCTGGGGCCCCCTGGCACTGGTCCAGGGACGGCTTCTTGCCCGGGACTCACGGCGGATGGTCTGCGTGGACGTTTCCGCCCGATAGACGAACGGAGGCTCGATGGACCCCAAACCTGGCGGGAGAGACCGGCTGCTGACGGTCGCCATCGTGGTTCTGTCCGTCGCCGGCGTGCTCTACTTCGGCACCCGGGCGGTGATGGACCGGATGAAGACGGACACGAAGAACCCCTACGCGCTGGATCTGAGCGTCTTCGAAGGGGATCGGGCCGACCGGCTGGCGTACCATCAGACCCAGGACATAGCGATCCCGCTGGAGCGGCCGAGAGGGCTTGCGCGCGACGGGGACGGCAACCTGTATGTCTCGGGCGATGAGGTCGTTCTGAAGTACGATGCCGAAGGCAACCGTGTCGGGTCGTACGCCATCGGCGAGACGGCCTACTGCCTTGCCGTGGACGGACAGGGCCTGATCTACCTGGGCATGAAGGACCACGTCGAGGTGCTCGACCCCACGGGCAAACCGATCGCGCACTGGGAGTCCCTAGGCCCGCGCGCGATCGTGACCTGTGTCGCGGTTTCCGATTCGGCAGTGTATCTCGCCGATGCGGGTCAGCTGCTGGTCTGGGAATTCACGCCGTCGGGCTCACTGCGGTGGACCCTCGGCAAGAAGGATCCGACCAAGGGGGTGCCGGGCTACGTGATCCCCAGCCCCTACTTCGACGTGGCCGTGGGCACGGATGGCTCTCCATGGGTGGCCAACACGGGTCGGCATTCGCTGGAGAACTACACCCCATCGGGGGCCTTGAAGACCTCGTGGGGCGAATACGGCACGGCGATCGAGGCGTTCTGCGGATGCTGCAACCCGTCGCATTTCGCAATCATGAGCGACGGTGGGTTCGTGACAAGCGAGAAGGGGATCGCTCGGATCAAGACCTACGATCG
>JASLMQ010000642.1 GCA_030746455.1 Candidatus Latescibacterota bacterium | reverse complement strand
TGGTAGGATCCGATGTTGTCCAGCGGCGTGTAAATCTTCCCTTAGTGGGAGATGTGGCGCTCTAGACGTTGGCGCTACCGTAGACCTTGCTGTGGCTTGTAGCGGAGCATAACCTCTACAACTTCATGGACGGGATCGACGCCATCGCGGGGAGTGAAGGTTTGCTCGTGGCGGCGCTGATCTGCGGCCTGTCGGTGACGCTCGCTCCTGTGCTCACGCCGCTCTCCGCCGCCGTTGCCGGTGGTGCGCTGGGTTTCCTCTTCCTCAATCGACCCCCCGCCCGAATCTTCATGGGTGACGCAGGAGGTCACTTCCTGGGGCTGACGCTGGGGGCCTTCGCGATCATCGGTGAGGGTCACGGGATCCCGTTCGTGGTGACCGGTCTCTTCCTCGGCGCCTTCCTCTACGATTCGGTCTACACAATCTTCCGCCGACTTGCTCGGCGTGAGAACATCACCCTGGCCCACCGCTCGCACCTCTACCAGCGCCTTAACATCATGGGCTGGAGCCACCTGCACGTCGATCTGGCGTTTGCCGCCACGACGCTTCTCCTCGGTGCGTCGGGATATCTGGTCGCCTTCGGGTATTCGAGCGCAGGGATCGCGCTCGGCTGTCTCACGATCGTGGCTATGGTCGGTGCGACGGTGTGGATTGAGAAGAGGTGGCGGGATCACGAAGAGCGACGGGCGACCGGGGACGGGTGACGGCAAGGCGGGGAGATTGCCACATCACGGAACTCCGCAAAGCCGCGTGGTGCTCTGTGGGGTGCTGACACGCGTCGCGCGGGGCTGAACCCCCGCGCTAAGGGACCACCAACCCCTCCTTCGTCGGGCTGGGAATACCGCCCCCACTGCGGTTTCCTCAAGCGTGCGTTGGCACCCGTGAAGCGTCCGGACGGGGGGGCAGGAAGCTCCCGCATCGGAAAGAGGAAGGACTGCTGGGGACAAGCGCCAGGACCGGCAGACGTGTCAAAGTGCTGTGGTATCATGGCGCAAGAAGGGCGCTGACCGATCACCATCGGACAACCTAGCCCGGCGAAGCCGGGCTTCGTAATCTGAGCGCGGGGGTTCAGCCCCGCGCTCCCTTGGATACATGAATCCGACACCCCCAGCCGGTACCCCACGCCCCGCCGTCTTCCTCGACCGCGACGGCACGATCAATGAGGAGGTGGACTACCTCACGCGGGTAGAGGACATGCGCCTGTTGCCTGGTGCGGCGGAGGCAATCGCGCGGTTGAGAGAGGCGGGATTCACCGTTGTTGTGGTGACCAACCAATCGGCCGTGGCGCGGGGGATGATGGCCGAGGCGCAGCTGGTGGAGATCCACGAGGAGATGCGGCGTCAGCTTGCGGCAGGAGACGCGGAGGTCGATGCGATCTGCTATTGCCCGCACCATCCCGACCACGGCGAGCCGCCATACCGTCAGGATTGCTCCTGCCGGAAGCCGAAGCCAGGCCTGCTTCACCGGGCGGCAGAAGAGCTGGGCATCGATCTGAGCCGGTCGGTGATGATTGGCGATAAGACCATCGACCTTGAAACGGGATGGAACGCGGGGTGCCGATCGATCCTCGTGCGCACAGGCTACGGTGAGGAGGCGCTCGCGGAGATGGATCGGGAGTCGAGAGATCGCATCGCCTTCGTGGCGGGGGACCTCTTGGAGGCTGCCGACTGGCTGCTGGCGCGGCCAGATTGAGTGTTCTTGCGATACCAATGCCCAAGACGACGGACCACGGCAATCTCTTTGCGCGATGTCTTCGCCGTCGTCTGTGGTCCGTGGTCTGTGGTCGGATCTACCCACCACCCACCGCACGTAGCTCCACCCGCCCGACCTGCCTCCGCCCCGATCCGCGAGGCACCAGGCGTCCCGGCCTGGCACCGAGAGTACCCTTTCTCCGCCGTTGGGGCCCGCCTCCGATCCATATTCTCCCATCTTCGGCCTCCGCTTCACAGTCCTTCGTTGTCACAAGTCTCTCCTCCTGAGTCTTTGACAAAGTCCCCGCCGAAGTCTATATTTCCCGCCGCTTGTGCCGGTAGCTCCGCGTCCGCCCGGACCTACCCGCACGCTCTTACCTTAACACTCTAGCACCTTAACACTCTGGCACTGGCTTCTAATGTCTTCCCGCGCTCGCATCTTCCACAAGCTCCACGACAGCTACCCGATCCAGGAGTACGACGTCTTGGACGTGTGGGCCGGCAATATGTCCATCGAGCTGGACGGCGTTCTGTTCGAGCCGACGCTGGCAAGGGCGTTCCTGGGACCGTCCCGGCTGGCTGTTGAGGCGTGCGTGCGAGCAGAGCTCTACTTCCGCGACGTCGATCCCGCGTCGGTCCGGGAGGGGGATGTCGAGGCGCACCTGTGGACGGACGCGAACGAGCACGGTTTCGTGGACGAACGGGGCGTGTATCACGATTCCCTGGGCCGCAGTCTTGCGATGAAGCTGGTGGTGGCCGCCTCGGGACGTCCGGTGCCTTCCGGGAACAACCTGGTCTTCGAGTCCGAGGCGTTTCCGATCGAGAAGACGGGCGTGTTCCACTACACGGTGGAGTTCTCCGCGGACCAGAAACCGGCTGACGACCCGTCCAAGGCATGGATCTCGATCAACGACATCTCGCACAATCGGGATGGCGTGATCGCCGTGAGTCCCGACCACGTGAGGCGATGTCCGTCGGTGATCGAGGTTTGCGTGCGGAAGGTGGGGGCGGAGATCCGTGACGAGGCGTTCGAGAGCGGGCGCTTCACCGCGGTGACCCGGTCGCTGGAGGCGATGCCCACCGACGTGGTCTACCTGCTGCCGTTCTTCGAGCCCGGATTCGGCGACCTGTTCACCGGAGACGACGTTCGTAAGGGCGAACTGGGCAGCGTGTATGCGGTGAAGGACTTCTTCAAGATCGATCCGCGCCTGGTGACCCCTCTGGACGAGGTGGACGTGCTCGACCTGGTCGCGAGGGGATTGGTGCGGGACTTCGACCTCAGCGATCTGCTCGAGGGGCGACAGATGGCGCGCCTCCGCCGCGTGGACGACTTCAACAACTTCGGTACGGTCGAGGAGCTGGTCGAGTGGGTAGGCGAGGAGCGGCTCACCCAGATCGTGGGGCGTGCGGAGCTGCGCGAGCTGTGCGCCAGGGCACACGAGCTGAGCAAGCGCGTGATCTTCGACCTCGTCCTGATGCAGACCAGCCGGGACTGCCCGCTGATCGAGCGGCATCCGGAATGGTACGTGTTGGACGAGGAGGGACACCCGAAGATCCACCAGATCGCGTGGCTGGTCTACTCCGACGTGGCACTGCTCGACCTGCCGTTCAACAAGCCGTTGCAGAACTACCTGTCGGGCGTGGCGTCGTTCTGGATCAAGACGTGCGACTTGGACGGGGTGCGGATCGACGCGAGCCAGACGGTGGACCGCCCCTTCCTGAAGCAGATCAAGAACCGGATCAACCAGGTGAGGCCCGATGCGGTCGTGCTGGGCGAGACGCTCTGCCCGCTCCACGAGGCGGTGGACATCCCGACGGACATGATCCACGCGCTGCTGGTGGACTTTCACAGGGATTTCGAACACGCCGGCCCCTTCATCGCGTTTCTGGAGGAGACCTTTCACACCTTCGCGCCGGGCACGGTGGCGATGGCCTACTTCGAGAACCACGACAGCCCCCGTGCGACGGAGGTGTGGCGCGAACGATACGCGGAGGCGCTGGACGGGCATCCCAAGTTGAGGCGGCTGTGGGAAGAAAGGGAGGCCGAGGGTGATCCGGCCCACGTGATGGCCCTTCTGAAGAACATCCAGGCATCGGTGATCGATGCCACCGCGGGCGCCGGGCGGCTGGTCAACCTGGCCTACGCGGTGGAGTGGGGGACGACCTGGGGCGAGGAGGCACGAACCGATTTCCAGAACCCGACGCTGCTCCACCCGGAGCTGGCCGGGAGCGCGCCGAACCGATGTCTGGTTCAGGCCTACGAGGCATTGCACGCGCTGAAGGCGGATCTGGGGGAGCTCTCCGAGGGGGCCGTCTACTTCCATCGCAACGAATTCGAGGGCGGCGATCCCGAGGATCGGGTCCTGGCCTACTCCCGGTATGTGGACGGGTCCGTCCTCCTGGTGGTCCACAATCTGGACCCGGGCCACGCACGCCGCACGCACGTCCGGCCGTCGGATCTGCCCGACGTCCTGGTCTCGCACCTTGAGGTGGAAACGCTCTACGACACCTACGCGTTCTTCTTCGACGGGGAGAACGACGGCAGCGCGGTCGTGGACGGAGATCGGATCTCGGTCTCGGTCGAGCCGCTGCAGACGCTGGTTCTTCGGGTGCGGTTCGACGGTTGACGGGTAGGGTGCAGGAAGTGCGGCGTGGTCTTGCCCCGACCGCGGGCACGCCAGGAGCGCAGGGCTGAACCCCGGCGCTCGGGAGAACCAACCCCTCCTCCGTCGGGCTGGCTATTAGCCCCGCTCCGCGGGGCTTGACGGTCCTGCAGCGCGGGGGTTCAGCCCCGCGCTGCTCGGTGAAGCGAAGCCAGGCCGGGAGAGGCAAGATTGCTTCGCCCCGACCTGCCGGTCGGGGCTCGCAATGACCATCGCGGTGTCGCTGGCGAAGGGCAATGGTCATTGTGCGTGCGCGTGGTGGTTGGTCCTTCCGGCGACACGCGTCGCGTCGGGCTAGCCGACAGCCCTGCTCGGTGGGCCTTGCCGTCTTAGCAGCGAGGGAATTCTTCCCTCAGCCACGGTGCGAAAACGGCCACGTCCTGCCTCACCTTCTTCCGCGGGCGGGAGAAGGTGGCCGAGCGACAGCGAGGCCGGAAGAGGGTGTGGAACGCCGCCGTGACTTGCCAGGAGAAACTGCATGTCTGCTAGAAAATCGAGCAATGGAGGCGTTTCACTCACGTCCCTAGACCCCACCAGGATCCTCGACGTCCTGGACCTGTTGAGCTCGGGCCTGGAAGAAGCCAGAGCTGCGGCGGGTCGGGGAGATCGTGAGGGCGCCCTGAAGGCCCTGTTGGCGCATCACCGGGCGAGGGATCCACTTCCGGAGCCGTCAGCTGACACAAAGGACCAGGGTTTCGAGCGGGCCGACCAGATCGTGAACCACGTCCTCCAGTGGGGCCCGTACGAGGAGGCCGACTACGGCGACGACATCGACTGGGAATGGGATCCCCGGGGCGACATCGAATGGGTCGCCGCAGTGTATCGATTCCACTGGGCGGCGCCCCTGGCGCAGGCGTTCCGAGCCACGCGGGATGAGAAGTACGGGAAGGCGTTCGTCGAGCTGTCGCGCGACTGGATCGCGAAGCACCGGCTCGAGGATCGCGAGCGCATCCACCCCGTTTACACCCACTGGAAGGGATTCGTCTGGCTCGACATCCAGACGGGCATCCGCGCGACAAGCATATGCGAGGCCTTCCGAACACTGGTCCACGCCGAGGCGTTCACGCCCGAGTTCCTGGGAACCCTGATGGCCAGTCTGTACGACCATCAGGTGAAGACCGAGGCCCTGCCGATGGGGGTCGTGCACAACAAGGCGATCTTCGAGCAGCGGGGGTTCATCAACGTCGCGTACACGTTCCCCGAGTTCAGGGATTCCCGGCGCTGGATGGAGTTCGCCCTGGACCGGGCGTGTGACCAACTTCTGGCGCAGACCACGACCGACGGGGTGCAGCGCGAGTGGTCGTTCGGCTACCATACGGGCGTGCTGCGAGACGCCGTGGAGATCGCCGACCGGATGGATTCCGTGGGCATCGCCGTGCCCGACGCCTTTCGTGACCGCATCCGCGCGATGTACGACTACATCTTCGGCGTGGCCACGCCCGATCTGGGCGCACCGATGTTCGGTGATGGCTCTCGCCCCCTGCGGGAGAGCGACGATCGGGCGCGCTGGCCGCTCTACTCGACGCTCGTCGAGGCGTCCGAGCTGCTGGGGGATCCCAAGTACGCGGCGCGCGCCACGCTCGAGCGCGCGGCCCTCCCCGAGGGGACGTGCTGTGGCTTCTCGGAGGCGGGGATCTACGTGCTGCGAGACGATTGGGGGACGGACGCGATCCACTTCGCGCTCCACTGCTCGCCCAAGGCCATCTCGAGCCACGATCAGCCCGACAACGGGACCTTCGAGCTCTATGCGTATGGCCGCTGGCTGATGCCCGATACGGGGTTCTACACGTACGGGCACGATCCCGACGGCCGGGCCTGGCATCGCCAGACGCGCGTGCATCAGACCCTCACCCTCGACGGTCGCGATTCCGCCGATGCGGGGCGTGAGCTGCTGTGGCAGTCGTCGCCCGAGCTCGATGCTGTCGTCGTGGAGAACGCCTCGTACGAAGGCCTGATCCACCGCCGGACCGTGTGGTTCGTCGAGAGGCGGTTCTTCGTGTTGCTCGACGAGGCCATCGGAGACGCACAGGGGGCGCTTGACCTCAGCTTCCAGCTCGCGCCGGGCGATGCCACGCTAGACAGCGCGGGGAAGTGGGCGAGGACTGCGTTCGGCGACGCCAACGTACTGGTGTGGGCTGGTGCCGATGCGCCTGTGACGCTCGAGGAGGAAGAAGGCTGGCTCGCCTGGGCCTACGGGTACCGGAAGCCCAGGAAGGCGTTCCGGTTTCGGCACCGCGGGCAGGCCCCCGCGACCTTCCTCACACTGGTCGTGCCCTACCGAGGGACCGAAGCGCCAGAGGTGTCAGCGTCGCTGGCCGATGGATTCCGCGTAGGCGACGGCAGAGCGGCGGTGAAGGTCGAGGGGTTTGGCCGGGCGTGGGAGGTAGGGAGGGATCTGGAGAAGGGAGAGGCGTGGGGCAGGGCGCGGTAGGGCGTGAGGGCCGAAGGCGAAGGCTGGTGCCCGAAATCGCCACGCCGCGGACCGACGTCCGCGGCTCGCAATGACAATCGCGGGTTTGCTGTCAACCGACACCGGTTGTCCTGTGCACGCGTGATGCTTGCGGAGGTCACTGGCACGCGTCGAGCGCAGGGCTAAACCCCTGCGCTCGAGAAAGGCCAAGCCCTCCTTCGTCGGGCTGGTTGATAGCCCCGCCCGCCGGGGCTTCACGCCTCTGCAGCGAGGGAATTCATTCCCTCGCTGTAATACGGGAACGGTCGGAAGCTGGACTGAGCAAACCAGATTGCAGTGCCAGTCTCAAGGGAACCCATATGATCCTCGACACCGTCGAACTCCACAATATCGCCGAGGCGCGCGAAGTCGAAGGGCTGCCGGGCCTCCGGCTCCAGCGCGTGCCCGAGGACGTGCGCCTCTGCCTGAACCCCAGAGCCCAGGAACGGATGCTGAGCCCAGCCGGCTCGGAGATCCGTTTCGTCTGCGATTCCGATGAGGCCAGGGTGACGCTCTCTTGTCCCGAGGGCGCCGCGGAGGCCATTCCTTTCTGGGGAAGATTCCAGGGGCGCGAGCGTTACACGATTCGCGACGAGCCCTTGACGATCGAACTCACCT
>JASLMQ010000641.1 GCA_030746455.1 Candidatus Latescibacterota bacterium | reverse complement strand
GGACCTCGGGCGTCCCCGGGAACATCTCGTAGACCAGCTCCGGGAACCGGCACCATTCCTGGACGCCGAAATTGGGCGCCCACAGATCCAGGTGAAGGTTGGCGGCGTGACCGACTGGCGACACATCCCCCGGACCGTGCCAGGCGGTTCTGATCCCGTACATCTGGGCGAAGGTCGCGACATTCCTCGCGGGAGTGAGTCCACCCATCTGACTGACGTGCATGCGCACGAAATCGATGAGGCGGTCCTGGACCAGCGGCGTCCATTCCCGCGGATGGTTGAAGAGCTCACCCATTGCGATCGGCGTCGCGCACTGCTGCCGCATGTCACGGAACCACTCCAGGTCCTCGGGCGCAAGCGGATCTTCGAGGAAGAACAGCTTGCACGGTTCGACATCCTTGGCAAAGGCCATGGCCTCGATGGGTCTGAGTCGCTCGTGGATGTCGTGGAGGAGCTCGACCTCGGGACCCACCTCGGCGCGGACGAACTCGATCATATCCAGGGTGTTGCGGCAGTAGGCACGCGGGTCGTAATACGCGCCCTCGGGCGCGCCTTCCGGCTTGGTCAGATCGCTTGCATGACCCCCATAGCCGCCCAGCTGGATCCTGATGTGGCGATAGCCTTGCTCCTCAAACCGCCGAACGTTGTCGACGACTTCCTGCCGGTCGCGCCCGTCGGCGTGTGCGTAGGTGGCTGCGCCCTCCCTGCACTTCCCGCCAAGGAGCTGATAGACCGGCATGCCGGCCCGCTTTCCCTTGATGTCCCAGAGGGCCATGTCCACACCAGATATCGCGTTGTTCAGGACCGGGCCGTTGCGCCAGTAGCCGTTGACCATGGCGAGCTGGAAGGTCTCCTCGATCCGATCCACATCGCGTCCGATCAGGAGCGGGCGAAGGTGGTCCTGTATGGCCGAGTGGACCGCCTGGAAGCGCTGGGTGAACGTGGCACAGCCGACGCCGTACAGGCCCGGCTCCGAGGTTATGACCTTCACCACGACGAGACGGGACCCCGCTGGCTGGGTCAGGACGGTCTGGACGTCGCTGATCTTGACTTGAGAGAGCATGGAATTGGCCGGAATACGGCGTAGATCAGCCGCTGTGGAGGGACTTCTGGTGAAGCGCCGTGGCGCAGAGCTCGTAGCTGGCCTGGGCATCGGGCAGGTATTCGAGGTAGACCGTGAATCGGGCCGGGAGTCCGCTGTCCGGCATGTGCTCCTTCCAGTACTTCGCATAGGCCTCGCTGTAGGCCTGGTGGATGCGCTTCTTCTCGGCGGCGTATCCCTCGGGATCGACCATCGGGTTCGGGTGCTTCGGGGCGGCACCGAAGGAGTGGACCTCGAGGAAGTCCAGGTCCGCCAGCGAGTCGCAGAGGCCCGCCTCTTTCACATACATCTCCCAGGTGTCGAAGACGCGAGGTATTTCCTTGCCGGGCTCCATCACCGCTATGTCGTCCAGCTCCAGCTCACGGGTGGCCGCGTGTGCGCCCGTCATGCCGACGAAGCGGATCTTAAGATCGCCATTTTCGAGCTCTTCGACGACGAGGTCGGAGAAAACCGGGTTGGTCTTCTTCGTGTAGTAGGTGACGCGTCCGCGCTTCTTGACCTCCCAATCCATGACAGCTCCTCCTTCTGGCTTTCACCCCCGGCCCGACTCGGGTCTCAACGCACCCGGTAGCTCGACGTTGGATCTGCCGGCGGCATCCCGCATCTTCCCCACCGTGCCGGGAGGCAGAGGGATGCCGTTCCGGGTACGATCGGCCAGAACCTGCTCCTCGGGCTCTCCAGGCATCAGAATTTCGTCGAATCCGTCTTCCCTGGGCAGGGCCTTCAGCTCGTCGACAAGGGTGTCCACGTTCTCCTTGTAGGTCTCCACGTCGCCGAACAGCTCGACATCGATGGCGGCGACAATTCCGTTCTGTGCCCACGAGCGGTCGCCGCCGCGCAACACGGGCACCAGGAGCGGGTTGCCTGCCATGAGGCTCGCAAGGCACTGGAACATCAGGGCCAGGCCGGACCCCTTGGGGCCGGCGCACGGCACCAGGACCTTCGCGTCTCCGGGGTCTGTCGTCGGATTGCCCGACGCATCGAGGGCCCAGCCTTCACCAAGGGGAACGCCCTTGTCGGCGGCCACCATGAGCTTGCCGCCCGCCACGATGCTGGTGGCCATATCCAGGACCAGGGGCTTGTGGCGCTCCGATGGAACCGCGATGGCGATGGGGCTGTTGTGCAGCCCGGCCGCCTTGGCCCCGTGCGGCGCCATATTCGGGGGGCTGCACACGATAGCGATGCCGGCCATGTTCTCCCTGGCGGCCATCAGTGGGTAGTAGGCCATTGCGCCCTGATGGGTATTGTTCCGGAGAAGCGCCCAGCCGATGCCGACATTCTTCGCCTTCTCGATCACACGCTCCATCGCGAAGACCGTGACCACCGGGCCCATGGCTCGATCGGCGTCGACGAAGAGCACAGCCGGCGTCTCTTTCATGATCCGGATGTTCGGTTTGGGATTCATCAGGCCCTTGCCGATGTTGTCCAGGTATGAGGGGACCCTGAGCACACCATGGGAGTCGATGCCCCTCAGATTCGCCCAGACGAGGACCTCTGCCTCGAGCTCGGCGTCCGCGCGCGGGAGACCCGCGCTGACGAACACCTCCGTAGTGAACGCCTCGAGTTCTTCCCAATCGACCCGGATTCCGTCCATAGAGGGGCCCCCCTGACCCGTGCATATGGAGCCACGGGAGTAGCTCTTGACTTTGCAGGTTCAATGCGCTATGATGCCTGTTCCGCTCGCAGAAATCGGCCATTTTTCCCCGTGAGAACCCGGGTTTCCGCGAGCGAGGCACCAAAGTAGCTCGGCCGATTGATGGAGTCAAGTCAAATATCGTACTGACGACGGGAGGAGCCATGTCCCAGAAGACCGAATCCGGAACAGACGACGTCCTGGCGCAGGACCGGGCGCACGTGTGGCACCCGATGCTGCAGCATCGGTCGATGGACGACAAAACCCTAATGGTGATCCGCGAAGCCAATGGCACCCGGGTGACCGATGGCGAGGGCCGTTCGTATCTGGACGCCTACGCCGGCCTGTGGAACGTGAATGTGGGCTACGGGCGAGACGAGATCGCGCAGGCGATTCACGATCAGGTGAAGGTGCTCTCCTACTACTCGAACCTGCAGGTGACCGCGCCGGCCGCGCAGCTTGCGGCGGAGCTCGCGAGGGTGATGCCGGGTGATCTCAACCACGTCTTCTACTCCAACAGCGGGTCCGAGGCGAACGAGACGGCTCTGAAGATCGCGCGGCAGTATGGGCTCCAGAGGTATCCCGGAGAGAACAGGTATAAAGTCATCTCCCGGTACCAGGGCTACCATGGGTGGACCTTCGGCTCGATGTCGGCCACGGGGCAGGTCAAGCGGCGCGCGAAGTTCGGCCCACTGGTCCCGGGCTTCCACCACGTCGAGCCGCCATACTGCTTCCGATGTGGGCTCGGGACGTCCTATCCGGACTGCGGGATCGCCTGCGTCGACGCCATCGAGAGGGTGATCATCCGGGAAGACCCCAGTACCGTGATCGCCGTGATCGCGGAGCCGATCATCGGCGGCGGGGGCGTGATCGTGCCTCCGGACGAGTACCTTCCCAGGTTGCGCGAAATCTGCGACGAGTACGGCCTGCTGCTCATCCTGGACGAGGTGATCACCGGCTTTGGCCGGACGGGTAAGCTCTTCGCCTCGGAGCACTGGGGCGTGCAGCCCGACATGATGACTATGGCGAAGGGTGTGACCAGCGGTTACCTGCCTCTCGCTGCGTGCGCCGTCACGCCCCAGGTGTTCGAGGCCTTCCTCGGGGCACCTGAAGACGATGTGGAGTTCTCGCAGGTGGCGACCTACGGTGGACACCCGGTCTGCTGCGCCGCGGGGTTGGCCAATCTCGAGATCCTGATGCGGGAGAAGCTCTGGGAGAACTCGGCGAAGGTCGGGGCCCATCTCCTCGAGGGCCTCCGGGCGCTGGACTCGCCGTTCGTCGGCGATGTCCGCGGCAAGGGCCTGATGATCGGCGTGGAGCTGGTGGACGAGAAGGGGGAGATGCTTGACGCGGAGCGCACGGGGCGCGTTCAGGCCGGGATTCGTGAGGAAGGGGTCATCGTGGGCAGGATGAGCCACGTGATGGCGGGACCGGAGAGCATCCTGTGCCTGTCCCCGCCTCTGATTCTGACAGCCGAAGAAGCTGACGAGATCGTGGCGGCCTTCCACGCCGCGCTGGGTCGCCTGTAGGGGAGTGCCATGCCGAGAGAGAACGGCCTTCCGGATCTTGCCGGTGGTGAACCGGCCGGCCGGGTCGAAGCCCTGATCGAGCTCACGCACGATCTGCTGGGCCTCGAGGATCCCGAGGCGTTGAAGCGCGTGCTCGACGAGCAGCGCCCGGCCGACCTGGCAGACCTGCTTCGACGGCTCGACGACGAGACGCGCGAGGCCGTCTTCAAGCTGCTGGACACCGAGCCGGCCGCCGAGGCCCTGGCGGAGGCCGACACCCCCACCATAATCGCGATCGCGGATGATCTGGGCCATCAGGAGCTCTCCGACCTGGTGGAGGAGATGGAGCCCGACGACGCGGCGGACGTCCTGGGGGACTTGGAGGAGGAGGACGCGGAAAAGATCCTGGACCTCATGGAAGACGAGGAGGCCCAAGAGGTCCAGGAGCTGATGACGCACGAGGAGGACACGGGCGGGGGCATCATGACCCCGCGGCTCGTCCTGGCCCACGCTTCCTCCAGGGTATCGGACGTGGTCGACACCCTCAGACAGGAGGCGGAGGATGCAGAGATCTATTGCCTCTTCGTCGTCGACGAAGAGGACAGGCTGCAGGGGGTGGTGCCGCTCCATCTCCTGGTCACCGCGCGTCCGGATACGGTGATCACCAGCCTGATGGACCGCGATGTCATCAGCGTGACAACGGATATGGATCAGGAGGAGATCGCGCAGCTGTTCGTTCGGTACGATCTGACGGTCGCGCCCGTTGTGGACGAGGATCAACGGGTGGTCGGTCAGATCACGGTGGACGATGCGATGGACGTGCTCGTCGAGGAGGCGACCGAAGACCTCTACAGAATGGCGGGCACGAGCGGTGACGAGGCCGAGCGCGACTCTGTATTCGGCGTTGCCTTCACACGCCTGCCGTGGTTGCTGCTCTGCCTGCTCGGCAGCTTCCTATCGGGTCTCGTGATCAGCTTCTTCGATGTCACCCTGGAGAAGGCGATCACCCTGGCGGCCTTCATTCCAGTCATCATGGCCACGGGGGGGAACAGCGGTCTCCAGGCGTCGACGGTGACGGTTAGGGGACTGGTGATGGGTAACGTGGCGTCGGGTCTGCTGGTCCGCACCGTGCTACGAGAGACCGGCACGGCGGTGGTAATCGGACTGATCTGCGGCCTGGCCGCAAGCGGGGTCGCCTGGATCTGGTTCGGCGAGGCGCTGGTCGGCGTCTGTGTGGGCGTGGCGATGTTCCTCGTGATCTGCCTGGCCGTCCTGCTGGGTGTGTTGGCGCCTCTCTTCTTCAACAGGGTGGGCATCGATCCGGCCGTGGCCTCCGGGCCGTTCATCACGACGACGAATGACATCCTGGGCCTGCTGATCTACCTTGGCCTGGCGACGCTGCTCATCCAGAAACTCTCGGGAGGGTAACGGAATTGAAATCCTGCTACGGGCACTATCACGCGCTTCGACGCGAAACGGAGGCGTGGCTCGACCAAAGCCGCCGAATGGATCCGCCCAGCCGGCATGGCGGAGGCGAGGACGAGGCCAACTACTCGCTGACCTGGTTTCCGCACTACCTCATCACCGGCAGTGAGGCGGCGAGGACTCATTTCGAGCACCTTCGTGACCTCCTGGCCGGCTGGGTGGACCGGGACTGCATCCACGGATACGAGCCCGAGGCCGAAGCGCACCACGGGACCGAGCCCTTCCTGCTCTTCCTGCCGCGGCATCTCGGGCTCTTTCCGGACGACGGGAAGGCACGCGACCTGCTGGAGGACGCGGCGCACCACATCGGCAACTGGGTTCCGGAGATCCCTGCGTGGTATGACTGGGATCGCGATCGGTTCTGCGGCTTCCGGCTCGCCACACGGGACGTGGAAGAGAACCCGGCGGCGGTTGTGGAGCTCGCGGAGCACTTCCGGTTCCTCCACATCGCCCTGGCCGCCCATCGCGTGACGGGGGAAGATCAATACGTAGAGTGGGCGCTTCGATACGGCCGCCGGCGGGCGAAGATGCTCGTGGAAATTCCTGATGGTCCTCTGCCCCTGATGTGGGGACCCAACGAGGAACCGCTCTGGGAAGGAGACATGACGGAAGCCCAGGAGCGCGTGAGCGCCAAGACTATGCATGTCCCCGGCGATCCCCTGATGGGCGTGGAGGTGTTGCTGGCCTCGGGCGCGATCTACGCGCTTGGCGACCTCTTCCTTGCATCGGGTGACAAGGTGTTTCAAGAGGCGGCTCGGCGAATAGCGGAGCCTCTGGTGCCCGAGCTCCACGACCCCTATGGCGACCCGGCTGCGGCCGCGGTGGAGTACTATCTCCAGACATTCGACGATCGCTCGATGGACGAAGACGTCCGGAAGAGGGTCGAGGACATGCCCCCGGAGGACAAGGGCGAGCTGATGATGATGTTCCCCGAAAAGCCCCGACGCGTCCTGCGCGGGGTGGGGAAGCGGGCGGACATGATCTGGTGGGGGATCCTGGCAGACGCGGAGACCCGACAGGTGAGGGGCGTCCGGGAACCGTCGACCGCGGCGCTGGCCCTTGCGTATCACGTGACGGGAGACGCGGACTTCGCGCGTCGGGCCTTCAAGCAGGCGGTCGGTCGGCTGCGAATCGCCCGACGGGTGCTTCGCGGGGGACGCGAGCACGCCGACATGGGGGGGGCGGTCTGCTCGGTCGCCGCGGGGCATGGCCGGAACTGGGGGTGGGGTTCGGTGACGGGATGCTATGGTCCTCTGGTGCTGGGAACCCGGGAGATCAAGAGCGCGGTGCGACCGACGGTGGAGGTCCGGCGGGGTGGCGGTGAGATCGGTCTACCCGAGGAGGTCCTGTCGCTGGTCACGCCGGCAGGCCCTTCCGACGGCGGCGTTCGGTTCTATAACGGTGGGGAGGCGGAGGTCGACTTCCAATGGCGGCCTGAGGGAGGAGAGTGGACTTCGATATCGATTCGGCCCGGAAAAGAGGAACACCACAAGCTTGCCTAGCGAGATTCCGACGCCTCGTGACCGTGCCGTCAGGACTGCGTGAGGATGGACAATGAAGATCACGGCGCTGAAACCGTTCGTGGTCCCCGACGGGGGCCGGAACTACTTCCTTGTGAAGGTGGAGACCGACGAGGGACTCTACGGCGTCGGGGAGGCGGGCCTGGGACGTCGGGGTACCGCGATGGCCGAGGTGGTGCGGTCGTTCGAGGAAGACCTGGTCGGGGAAGACCCGTCGCGTATCGAGCACCTCTGGCAAGTGATGTTCCGCGGCGGCTTCTTCCCCGGCGGTGTGGTGCAGACCGCGGCGTTGAGCGCCGTCGACATCGCCCTGTGGGATCTGAAGGGCAAGGCGCTCGGTGTGCCGGTCTTCGACCTTCTCGGGGGAAGGACGCGCGAGAAGGTGGTCTGCTATCCGCATAATGGCGAACGCGACCGGATCCAGGGTCTGGTCGAGAGCTGTCGGAAGACCACCGAGGCCGGATGGAGGTTCGTCCGATGGGGATTGTGCGATCCAGCCGGGAATGACCTTCTGGAGCCCAGGCGTGCCGTCCGCTTCGGCATCGAACAGGTCAAGGCGGTTCGTGAAGCCCTGGGGGACGACATCGAGATCCTCGTCGACATCCACACGCGACTGGATCCGCCCGCGAGCATCGAGTTCTGCAAGGGGGTGGAGCCCTATCGGCCCTTCTTTATCGAGGATCCGCTGCGCAGCGAGAACCCCGCGAGTCTTAGGCTTCTACGTCAGCAGGTGTCGGTCCCCTTCGCCGATGGGCATCTGCTGCCCCCCGATCGACCGGGACTGGGCGTCGAGTTCATCGAGGAGGCGGTCGAGGGCCTCGAGCCGGCGCCTCCGGGGCCGGGGGTGGGGTACCGTCGCGACGACGGCGCGTATACCAACTGGTAGGGAGGCGGCCCGGGCCCAGGCGGGCCGGGCTGTGGGTTCTTCGAGTAGAGGGCTTGACCACCAACCCGGGAGATCGAGCATGATCCACGTGGCCGGGAACTCGGTGGTGGATGTGCTGGTCCACGGCGTCGGGGCTGGACTGGGTCCCGCTGAAGATGCGTGGACCTCGGGAAAC
>JASLMQ010000640.1 GCA_030746455.1 Candidatus Latescibacterota bacterium | reverse complement strand
CAGGGAACCGGTTACAGAAACCAGGGATCGGTGACCGGTGATTATTGATCAGTGATTGATGATTGAACTGCGAGAACCCAGAGGCCAATCTACAATCGTCGATCGCCGCTCAATCCCTGCCCCGAGTGCTGCGGCGTCCAGCCGCAGTGTATCGAGGGGATCAATAATCCCCGCTCTTTCTCAGCCGCGCGATTCGGACACATTCTCCAGGAACACCACAAACGGACTGCCGCCGACGGCGTTCTTCTCCGACGCGTTCCACGGCTTGGACACGATATCGGGCAGTCCGTTGCCCGTCACGTCTCCCACGACGGCGCAGTGGCCGGCCAGGTTGACGTCCAGGATCGCGTGCTCCTCCCACGCGTCGCCCTTCCCGTCGAGGTTCTCCCAGATGTCGTAGCGCGGCGGGGCATCCCCGCCCACGGCTCCGGAGGACGGGCACGTGGGGCCGACATACCGCATCAGGACGTGCCCCCAGGAATAACCACCGCTACTATGCAAGATAGCCACGACCCAGCGCTCGAGGCAACGGATTCCGCCGAGCCTGTACATAAGGACTCCTGCCGAATAACTCCGGCAGGAGTTTGGCTGCTCTGGGCACCCCAAGCCGGGGAGTGCCTCTCACTGCCCACGGGTCACGCTTCTCCTCCAGCGGTCACATGTGTCCCAATCTACCTGTGCTCTTCGGTGGTTCTCTCAAGGTCTCCAGCCGCTCCCTCCGTGTCCATCGGTGCCTGCCCCGGACCCTGATCCGGGGTTCATCTGTGGTTGCGTTTCGGCAGTTCGCGCAGTGGAATCATGCAACCCCCGCCGCCAGCGTCGCCTTACTCCTGGACGTCTGCAGCTCGTGGTCGGGCAGCCGCCGCTCCAGGTAGCTCAACGACAGATCGATCACCTCCCGCGCCTCATCGGGCACGGTCGTCCCGATCGTCACCATATCCTGATCCCGGATCGTGTTCCACACGTACGCCAGACCCACGGGCGGCAGCAGCTGTCCGGCCGCCAGCGGCTTGATCGTCATCACCGGCTTCTTCGCCTTCTGGATGAGCCGCATCACCCAGTCCGTCTCCACCTGCATCAGGAATCCCGTTGAGTTGTAGATCTGGATGTAGGTCTCGATGTCCGCGCCCGAGCTGTCCGCGATCGTGATCGTCTCGGGTGCGTGCGTCGAGAGCCCGGGCACCATCTCACGCTCGCGGATCATGTCCGTGTAGGTATCCAGATCGCGGATCACGCCGTGCAGCCGGTCCATCAGCCGGTCGGTGACGCCCTGGTGCGGGAAGCAGAACGTGGCCCCGTACTCCTTGCACGTGTCGAACACCCGTTCAGGCTCCATATCCGGATCGCCGTTGGGCAGAACGTTGAAGTGGGGCGTGAGGATCAGCTTCGCCTCCACCCCGGTGCGCTCCTGCGCGTCCTGGATGCCGTTGATCAGGATTGGCTCCGGCATGCCCATCACGGCGTCGACCCCGGCCTCGAAGAACACGGTCAGGATGTCCGCCACGTTCTCGCGCGTCTGGTAGCTCCTGATCCACCGGCTCTTGGCCGCGCTGGTGTGCGAGTAGCCGAGGATCCAGTTGGTTCCCACGATCATCCGGGATAGTGAGACCCCGCCCACCTCGGTTCTCGGGAAGTCGCCCATGGTCTGATGCTCCTAGTCTATCGGGTCGCAAAACCGGCTTTGCCACGCTCTATCGTGAAAGTACGGCCCTTACTGGCTTGAGGCAAGGGAATCTAGGGGTTGCGGGCCCGCGAACGGTGCGCTCGGTCGCTCGAGCCTGCCCCCTCGATACAATCCTGGGCTCGGGTCAACCTCTCGCCCAGGATCACTCGGGGTGGACGGGGTGGGTAGCCTGGGCAATGAGACCAATCACCACCGATCACGTTGCACTCAGGGCATTCCAGCAATCCACCCTCTCTCCTGCTTGCAAGAGAGTAGATCGCAGGCTGTCACAATCGCCAGACAATTCTGCTGGTTCTCACACTGACTCGCCTGCTACGACTTCCCCCTCTCCGCGCCGGAGAGGGGGACACGAGGGGGTGAGGGCCCCGCGATCCCCATAGCCGTCCAAACCCTCGCATCGCGCCACCAACACACTCCATTGGCGCTCTAACACCCGACACTCCAACACCGCGCAATTCCCTACCTCTTCCTCCCCACCAGCAACAGGCTCTTGGGCAGGCCGCCCGTCGGCGCGACCTCCCAGCCCTCCGGCGCCTCACCGAACTCGTCCACGCGAACCAGCTCGCAGCCTGCATCGATCACGGCCATCGCAAAGTCGCTCATCGACCAGTGAAACTCGTAGCTCGGGAAGGTCCCTGGCTCAGTATCCGGTACCTCCTCTGAGCGATCGTACTGATGAGGTCCTCGATCGAAGTAGCTGAACTCCTGCTCCAGCCTGTCCGGGAGCTCCTTCCAGATCCGACGGAGGGGATGGTACTCGCTCACGATGAACATCCCCCCACGCTTCAGGATGCGAACGGCCTCGGCGTAGTACGTCTTGAGGTCCGATACCCAGACCGCCACGTGCCCGCCGGTGTAGATCAGGTCGAAGCGCTCGCTCTCGATGGCCGAAAGGTCCGTCACATCCGAGCGAATGAACGTGACGTCGAGCCCGAGCTGCGCGGCCCTCCCGGCCGCAATGTCGAGCTGCGACTGCGAGATATCCACCGACGTCACCCTCGCCCCCATCCCAGCCAGCGCAAAGACCGCCATGTTGTCTCCACTGCCCAGGACACAGGCCTCTTGTCCCTTCACGTCCCTCAGAAGCCCCAGCTCCTGTGGCGCGAAGATCCGCTCCGGCTCGACGTGGCACTTATCCCAGTCGCCGTCGGCATCGATCTTCCGCTGCCAGTAGGGGGAAACCGCGTCCCATCCCTTCCTGTTCGCCTCGTGCATCTCATTCATGTCTCATTCCCTCATCTGCCCACAGAGGATCAGAATCTTACCACCGATGAACACAGATTAACACTGATGGGGAGACGCTAGACCCCGTGGGTTGGCGGTCGAGGCAAGCTCCGGTCCTCTCGGATCATCAGGGCCTACGACGGGCTCCGGCGCTCGTCAATCCGTGTCCATCGGTGTTCATCTGTGGTAAGGTGTTCAGTTTCTAGGCTGTCGCCTCCGGCCAGCGCATCGGCCCATCACGCCACGGCCGGATCAGCTGGTTGTTCACACCGTAGAAGAACTCGTGACCGGCAGCCCGGGGCGCGTACCAGACCCGCTCAACGATCTCCTTGCACGACCGCATCTCGTCCAGCGTGGCCAGGCGTGTGTTGTCAAGCGTGTGGAACCACAGACCGAGCATCCCATCGATCACCACCTCCCCGATCGGCGTCTCCACCAGCGTGGCCAGATGGCCCCGTAGCCCCATCGACAACCCTTTCAGGTCCACTCCCAGACGCTTGCCGACCTTCTCGGCCAGACACGCGCCCAGCCGCGCCGTATCGCCGCAGAAGCACCCACCCAATCGCGGAATCGTGTCCACCGATGCGACATTCGACACGCGCGACCACGTGCCCGAATGCCGCGTCACCATCGGATGGTGGATCCACATCGGCACTGCGCACAGGGCATCCTGCCAGTCCGGGAACCGATCGACGATCATCCCCACCGCCCGGTCCAGCGCATCCTCCGCGGAGAGATCGAGGCTGGCTTCGCCCGCTGGGTCCTCCAGGAAGAAGTCCGACGGTGCGTCCTCGCGTGTCGTGCGCAGCTGATAGTCGGGTATCCGCGTGAGGACGTAGCGGCGCATCGCCTCCAGAAAGTCCGGGTCAGAGGGCTCTGGCCGGGGCGCCGGACAGCCGGTGCCCGTTCCGAACCGCTCACGCACGATGATCCCGTGGTCGAACCCGAAGGGATAGCGCCCCTGCCACAGTGCCTGCTCTCCTTCGTCCGTAATTGACAGCTGAAGGCGGGCGATCTGCGCCTGTCCATTGGCCCACTTGGCCCGGAAGGGGAAGACCAGGGGCAGCCGGATCTCGAGGTCCTCGCCGGCACATTGCCACGCCACGCCCTCCTGGTCCGCCTCCGAGTCCCCCGGTAGCACGATGCGCACCCGAACCCGCCCAGAGCGTGAGGCCTGGGCCGCCAGCTTCCCCCGAATCGTGACCGGACTGCCGTCCGCTCCCCATGTCGGCTTCCCAAAGTCGATCTCGGTCACACGCAGAGCGGGCTCTCGGCGGAACAGATCACCATAGGCCAGGGCCATATCCCCTGCCCACGGCACACGCTCGGGCCAGGCCAGCGGTGCTGGAATGCATTGCTCGTGGAACCCGACGCGGATGGCCAGGCCCGCCGGGGTCACCGGATCCTCCCACAGGTCCCCTGCCGGGATCCGCAGTCGGGCAGCGAATCGTGAGGCACCCTCGTATCCGAACGCTCCCTCACCCGGAGGTGGATCCTTGTGCGATGGTGTGCCGCTGTCCCCCGCCTCCTCACCCGGCATGGCCCAGTTGGCCTCCGCCGTCAGATCACCCCGATCGCCCACCGCATAGAGCCGCCGGATGGCGTGGTCGTGCCCCGCGTCGAGCATCACCGCCAAGTAGGCCCGGTTCTCCCATTCCGGATGGTCCGGACGGGGCCCGCCATCGGCCAGCCCCTCGGCCACGACCGAAACATCGAGGATGCCTCCGTCCAGGAAGACCTCAGCCGACGCCTTCCGCCCATCTACGTCAGGTCCCAGGTCGATCCGGCAGGGATCATCCTTTGAGGTCCCGACGACGAGAGCCGGTGACTCGAGCACTTGATACCATCGCATCGAAATCCACTCCTATCCGGTAGAGAGACCACTAGTGTTATGTCCCTTAATTGTCTTTACTAATCCATGGCCCTGTCGTATATTCTCTCTGGACCCTTTGGAAAGGAGAGAACTATGCGCCGCGGATGTCCGCTCAAGCCGCTGGAAGTCAGTTCCCATACTCGCGAAGAACTCGAATCGCTCGCCAATTCC
>JASLMQ010000639.1 GCA_030746455.1 Candidatus Latescibacterota bacterium | reverse complement strand
CCATCGCCATGTTCTCATCTCCCCGCTTCGGTTCGGTACCTACTCCATCATAGTACCTTCCTCGCGGGAAAACAACAGACAATGTGGCATGAATCTCAGTTTTTCAACGGGCTGCTAGGCGGAACTGTTGCCCAGGGGAGCCCGTGGAGCGGGCTATTCCCTGCCCTGTGGAATCTCCGTTCGAAGGGCACTGGATCCCGGATTCCCGGCTCTGGGTATACCGGGACAGGCAAGTCCGGGATGACAATCGCCGTTGGCCGGGGTGGTGTGAGTGTCACGATCGCCGATATCAACCCACATCAGAAGAGTAGCATATGCCCAACCCCGACGACACCATCTAGCTGTCCATCCTCGTCATCGACGATGACCCGGACGTGCTGCGCACGCTCAGCGAGTACCTGAGGAGACGGAACCATCGCGTCCATTCGCTCGAGCGAGCGACGGAAGCCCTTGGGATCCTGGACACTGAGGCAATCGATATCGTCATCACTGACGTGAAGATGCCCGATATGGACGGCTACGAGGTCCTGCGAGAGGTGAAACGGACCTCGCCCGACACCGAGGTCATCATGATCACGGCCTTCGGCGACATCGCGGGCGCGGTCAACGCGATGCGTCAGGGCGCGTTCGACTTTTTCTCCAAGCCGCTCGACGTGCAGGCCCTGGACGCCGCCCTTCGGCGGACCGTTCGGTTCCAGGCGCTGCGGAGGGAGCGCGACCGTGCCCAGGAGCGTCTGGACCAGATCGGTGTGGTGGGCCGACAACGCTATGGTCTCTCGGCCATCATCGGCCACAGCACGGGGATTCAGGAAGTTCGAGATCTGATCGACCAGGTCTCCCGCACCGATGCGACGACGTGCCTCGTGCTGGGCGAAACGGGAACCGGCAAGGAGCTCGTTGCCCGCGCCATCCATTACGAAAGCGCCAGGAGCGCTGGACCTTTCGTGGCCGTGGACTGCTCGGCCATCCCCCCTTCACTGATCGAGAGCGAGCTGTTCGGCCACGTGGAGGGGGCCTTCACCGGTGCGCGCGAGGACCGCAGGGGCCAAATCGAGATGGCCGACGGGGGCACGCTCTTCCTGGACGAGATCGGCGACATGGAGCTCTCGATGCAAGTCAGGTTGCTCCGCACGCTCGAAGAGCGCCGTTTGCGGCCCGTCGGGTCCACCAAGGAGATCGAGGTGGATGTCCGGGTGGTCTCGGCCACCAACCAGAACCTGGCGGAGGCGGTCTCGGCCGGCCGGTTCCGGGAAGACCTCTACTACCGTATCAACGCCTTCACGATCGAGGTTCCCCCGCTTCGGGAACGCCAGGAGGACATCCTCCCGCTGGCCGAGACCTACCTATGTCGGTACGCGCAAGAGATGCGCAAGCCCATCGCCGGCCTCGCGTTGGAGGTGATTGCGATGCTGCAGGCCCATTCCTTCCCGGGAAACGTGCGCGAGCTGAGGAACCTTGTCGAGCGGGCCGCCATCCTTTGCGCGGCCGAGTTCGTGGAACCCGCTGACCTGAGGTTCGACAGCGGCACGCCCGATGCCGCGTCGGGCCCCGATGGGCGCCTGGGGCGGAGCCCCGCCGCAGGCGGGTCCGAGTTGAACCTGGCCGCCGTCGAGGAAGCGTGCGTACGCGAGGCTCTGGACCGGGCGGGCGGCAGCAAGGCCGCCGCGGCCAGGCTCCTCGGGATCTCGCGCGACGCGATCCGACGCCGGATGGCCAAGTAGGGCATCGAGGACAAAGGAGACAACACCAGCGACGACAACGGATAGCGATCCGGATCGACAGCTCCAGATGACAGGGGGCCGCGACTGCTCACCCGAGCAATCGCGGCCTTCCTCTTTGCTGGCCGCTTCGCCTGCATGCGCGGTTGGGCGTGCCAGCTGCGACGAGCAGTGACACCGGCTTCCCGAGTGCCCGACGCGCCAGAGGCGCGTCGGGTGTATCGAGGGACGGTCCCCGCGGGTCCTAGTGTGAACGCAGCTCTCTCCCAACCGCGCGTTTTCGCGCGCCGCCGCGCGATATCGCGCGCTTTCTTCATTCCAGAACGTCCGCCAGATCTCAACGTAAATAATTGAAATAAATTGGGATAAGATATATCGCGCTAAGCTGGCACGTCCATTGCGATGCACGGAGATCGGAGGTCCCCACCCATCTCCAATCACCCGGCAATCCCTCCGAGTGCCCAGGTCTCGTCCTGGGTGCAGAGAAAGGAGGTCCCGTGCACATCCTCGTAGCAGACGATGACCGCGCCGCCCTGGAGAGCCTCAGCGGTTTCCTCCAGCGGCGCAACCATCACCTCACCATGGCCGCCAGCGGGCCGGAGGCGTGCCGCTGCGTGGGGGAAGACCCCCCGGATCTGGTCATCACGGACATCCAGATGCCCGGGATGGACGGCATCGCGCTACTGAAGTCCATCCGCGAGCGGTATCCGGACCTGCCGGTGATCCTGATGACGGGACACGAGACGGTCGAGACCGCCGTGGCGGCCCTGCGCAACCGGGCCTACGACTACTTTCGCAAGCCCGTGGAGCTGCAGAATCTACTCGACTGCATCGACCGGATCGGCGAGGAGTACGTCCCGCCCTGGAAACGGGACAATGGAAGGCATCCGGAGCAGTAAGGGGGGTGTGGCGTTGTCGTGGCCCAAGGTGGCCTGAAGTCGGATCCCCAGGGCGTCGCCATTCGGGTTGTGTCCCCCGTCGACGGGACGTATGCCGGCATCGGGGATACCGTTCAGGTGGACGTAATCGCGTATGCCGGGGTGTCGAACCTGGACACGGTCATCGTGGGTCTGAGCAGCAGCATCGCCCTGGCCGACTTCGGCGACCTGGGGTTCATCGACACCCTCACCGCTCCGACCTCGACAAGCAAGCCGGCCGTGGTGCATCAGGGGACGAGCCTGGAGACGTTCACGGCCAAGTTCGGCATTGCGGCGGGAGATACAGAGACGGAGGACGCGACGACCGTCGTGCAGGCGCGGGTGAGCGTGGAGGGAGATGACGCGGCGTTGAAGAAGCTCGACAACCAGTCGGAACTGGACATGATGCTAGGGGTCGAGTCGTTCGGCACGGTGGGCGACGGGGTGATGATCGGCATCGACGGCCAGCGTCCCTCGGGCATGATCGACACGGTCTACGTGGACACGGCCGGTGTGGCCGTATTCCCCGGCGAGACCGATACCCGGTCCTTCAAGGTCGGCAGCGAGGTGCGGCTGCAGCTGGAGGTCACCAACGTGCCTGCCGACGCGGAGGCCCACATCTACATCGTGGGCGTGGGCAACGAGTCCGACCTGCCCGACAGCGCGCTGGTGTCTCTCGCCTACGGCTTCGGGGACCTGATCACCGGCGAGCTGCGTGACTCGTTCGCGGTAGCGTCGGGCGACTTCGAGGACAACGTTCGCGCACGGGCGGTGGCCTTCGTGCAGGATGGCGCCGGCAACCTGTCGGCGAGCAGCGCGTCGTCCGCGAACCCGGAGGGATTGCAGGACGGTCTGTTCCACGTGTACGACGGACAGGCGCCCACGATCACGGCCGTGGTACCCAACCCGGACAGCGGCAGGATGCACTTCACGGGCATGGACACGTCACGGTTCGACTACGTGGAGGATGCCGGTGGTCTGACATCGGGCAAGGTGTTCGACCTGAATCCGCTGACGTTCACCGTGGGCGAGGCGTCGGTGTCGCTCCGTGCGGCGGGTGCCAGCGACACGGTCGACTTCGGCGCGAAATCGGCCGGTACCTACAGCTTCGCCACGATGACGGCGACCGACAGCCTGGGTGCCAACGCGGTCCAGGCGGGGGTGAAGATGGATGTGACCCTTCTCGCGCAGGACAGCGTGGGCAACGTGGGCAACCTGCTTCTGGACGATGTGATCCAAGACGTCGTGTCGCCCGAGCCGGATCGCGTGTTCCCCAGATCGGGCGATCTTCCGGGTCCGGATGCGCGCACCGTGAATGAGGAGACGCGTCACCCGTTGATCGGTCTG
>JASLMQ010000638.1 GCA_030746455.1 Candidatus Latescibacterota bacterium | reverse complement strand
TGGGGGCGATCGAGAAGCGGGTGAGCGTGATCCTGAGCGAGGAGCTCGGCTATGCCGTGCGGGAGATCACCGATTTCAAGAATGTGGTGGCCGAGCTGTGCCACAACATCCTGGATCACAGCGGCGGCAGCGGGTTTCTTTCGGTACAGCGATACCTGAACACCAAGATCGGCCAGAAGTTCGCCATTATCGGGGTGGGCGATCTCGGTATCGGGATCCGGAAGAGCCTGGCGGAGCGGTTCGACGTGTCCGACTGGACGCATGCCCAGGCGATCGTCAACGCCGTGCGGAAAGAGTTCTCTCGGGATACGGCAAGGGGCCTGGGACTGTACATCGTCAACCAGATCTGTCAGACCTACCGCGGCAGCCTGCACATCCGATCGGGAGACGCGCGGGTCTACTTCAGGGGTAAGCGGTCCGCGGTTCACGGGTCGGCGGGGTTCCCCGGGACGCAGGCGAGCATCACTCTGTACGAGAAGGGATAGGCAGATGGCCAGTCAGGAATACGCACGAAGGGTCTGGATCGAAGCCCCGGCGGCGGAGGTCTTTGCGTGGCACGAGCGCGACGGCGCGTTCGAAAGACTGGCCCCCCCCTGGGAGGACGTAGAGGTGGTCGATCGAGCCGGAGGCATCCGCGACGGCGCCCAGGTGGTGGTTCGGTTGCGGATGGGACCTCTCCGCCCTCGTTGGACGCTGATGCACCAGGACTATGTCGAGGGTCAGCAGTTCCGGGACGTGCAGGTCGGGGGGCCCTTCGCAGAGTGGTCCCACCTCCACCGGGTCGTGCCGGAGGGCCCGGGACGGTGTTACCTGGAGGATCGTATCGACTACACGCTGCCCTTTGGCCTCCTGGGCACGGTGCTGGGCCGGCCTCTCCTGAGGCGCAAGCTGGAACGCCTGTTCACGCACCGACACCGTGTGCTCGTGCAGGACCTGGCGACCCACAGGCGGTACCGTGACCGAGGCGGCAAGCCTATGAGGGTTCTCGTGTCCGGGTCTTCCGGGCTGGTGGGTACGGCGCTTGTCCCGCTCCTGACTACCGGCAGCCACGAGGTGACGCGGCTGGTGCGCTCTGAACCGGGACCGGGCGAGGTCCGGTGGGATCCCTCGGCAGGAGAGATCGATCCGACGGACCTGGAGGGCTTCGACGCCGTTGTCCATCTGGGGGGAGAGAACATCTCCACGGGTCGATGGACCGACGAGAAGAAACAGCGCATTCGGGAGAGCCGCGTGGACAGTACGCTCACGTTGAGCGAGGCGCTCGCCCGGCTTGGCCGTCCGCCAGGCGTCCTCGTGTGCGCGTCGGCGGTCGGCTACTACGGAGATCGCGGCGACGTCGAACTCCAGGAAGACAGCGGAGCTGGGTCCGGATTCCTGAGCGAGGTCTGTCGCGAATGGGAGGGGGCCACGTTGCCGGCATCCGAGAGCGGGATCCGCGTGGTGCGGCTTC
>JASLMQ010000637.1 GCA_030746455.1 Candidatus Latescibacterota bacterium | reverse complement strand
TGTGAGTGGATGTCCCTCACAAACCTGTCGTACTCCTCCTTTGTCGGTAGTTCGCCGCACAGCAGCAGATAGGCCACCTCCAGGTAGTTGCCATGCTCAGCGACCTGTTCGATGGGGTAGCCACGGTAGCGAAGGATCCCCTTCTCGCCATCGATAAAGGTGATAGAGCTCTGGCACGACGCCGTATTCATATAGGCGGGATCATAGCCCAGGAGTCCGAAATCGTCATCCGAGACCTTGATGTTCCTGAGGTCCGACGACCGGATCGCCGCTCCGTATTCGGGATAGGTCCCGTAGAGGATGGGGACCTCGTACTCCTTACCCGTTCTGTTGTCGGTGATGGTTAGAGAGTCCTTGCCCATGAACCGCTCCTTTCGTCCTTGCGCGAATCCGCCACGCTATGAGTCCGTTGAGAAAGTCGCTTCGCAGCTGAGCCCGAGCAAATGCGGCCGAGGGCAAGGCTTGCGATCGAGGTGAATCCTCTGGATCCGACGAGTGAGCGTAACGTCTGCCTGCCCACTTGCGGCGCCGGACAGGCAGGCAGCGCCGTCGGTCGCAAGGGCGGGGCGTAAGCCGAATCGGACTTTGTCAACGGGCTCCTATGCCCGGACCACGTAGATCACACTCTCCAGAGGTCGTCCACTGGGATCATGGTCCGTGGCCTCCACAAATCGAACGTCGTCGAAGACCTCCTTGAGGGCCTTCTCGTAGGGCTGGTGGGGTGCGTGGGCCCATATGGACATCGCTCCCCCTGGCCTGAGCCGCGTTTTGAGCACGCCCAGCATGGAAAGGCTGTAGGCGCGCCGATTCTCGCCGCGCACGATCCAGTCGGGCCCGTTGTCGATGTCGATGGCGATTCCGTGGTAACTTCGGGGCGTGCCCTGAACGTAGTCGGAGAAGTCACCCAGTACCATCTCCGTTCGAGGGTCATCCAGCGCCTCAGCGTTCCCGAGATGGCTTCGGTTCCAGGTCACGATCCGCGATTCCAGCTCGACCACCCAGGCCTTCCGAACCCGCGGACAAGCCAGCGCGTGCCGCAGAGCGAAGCCCATTCCCAGGCCGCCGATGAGCAGGTCGACGCTGCCGCGGGGATCCATCCCATCTAGCACCGCATCGACCAGCACCCGGCAAGACGGCGCGTTGTACGTCGCCATCAGGAACACGCCGTTGAAGATCAGCTCGTAATGCGTCTCTCCCTCGGCCGCGATCCGGGTTAGCTGGAGCTCGCCCGAGCGGGTGGTCCGTCGTTCCACGACCCGCCGCTCGTCCTGTCCCATTTGATGGTTGTCCTCGAAGCCGGCGACCGCGCCGGCCGAAGGGGTCGGCGTGCGACATCCGGCCTGCACCGCCACCGCCGGCCCCGATGGGCAAGGATGCGCCGTGCCCCCTCGATGCCCTGTTCTGAAAGTATGTAAAGATACGATAGATGATCGATTTTACAAGCAGATTTGGCCCTGTTGAGCCCGGGTCCGTTCCAGGCCAATCTCCTTGATTTCCTGCGGTCTGTCGTTTACATTACAGCGCCCAAGAACGTGAGGCCAGGGCTCAGGCCCCCCTCATTCGTCCACACGTGCATCAGGCATGCATATCTCCGCCGCGAGTCCCATATCCCGACACGCGACACCCGTCACCCCAAGCACGAAGCCGAGCTCAGAACGGTGCCCAAGTCAGCCCTACACCCCAAGGAAACCGTTACCCGCACAGGCGCTTTGCTGCCCGGTTCCAGAGATATTGAGCTGATCAACGCATCGATCCCCGTTGGACACGTTCGGTCGGTGCTGTTCGATTTCGACGGCACCGTATCCCTCATCCGCGAGGGGTGGCGGGACATCATGATCCCGATGATGGTCGAGATCCTCGCCGACCTCGGCGGAAACGAGACCGGGGACCAGCTGCACGCCGTCGTTTCGGAGTTCGTCGATCGCCTCACCGGCAGGCAGACCATCTACCAGATGGTCCAGCTCGCGGAGGAGGTAACCAAGCGCGGGGGAACACCCGCCGATCCACTCGAGTACAAACGCCAGTATAACGACCGGTTGCTCGAGCA
>JASLMQ010000636.1 GCA_030746455.1 Candidatus Latescibacterota bacterium | reverse complement strand
GCCCGGTCCATCTCCATAGCCGTGGCGCGATACTGGCCTTCACGGAACAGCAGATGCCCCCTGTGGTAGTGGTAGGCACCCAGGAGCGTCTGTACCCCCAGAGCCACGGCAAGGGCCAGCACCAGGCCGCACCCCGCCAGCAGGATCCGCATTCCCCGTTTCGACTCCGCGGCCATCAGCCCCACCTGAGTTTCGCCCTCCGCCTTCAGCTTCAACGACCAGACCATTCCCACCACAATCCAGAAGTGAGAGGCCGATACGGGATCCTGGAGGTTCGTGCTGAAGAAGGAATGCGCCAGGGAAGCCAGGATGGCCGCCCCAAAGCCGATGCTCAGGAGATTCCCCTCGCCCCTCGCGTATCGCTTCAGCTGCACGAAGATCGCAGCCAGGATCTGGTAGAGCAGGTAGCAGAAAACACCGAAACCCAGTATTCCCGTCTCCGCCCAGACCTCCAGATACTCGTTGTGCGCCCTGTAGGCCATCAGTTCCCTGCCCTGACGCTCTTCCATGCGCATCTTCACCTCGAGCGTCTCGCGCCCCATGTGGTGGGGGATGTTGTACTCGAAGTTCCCTACCCCGACACCCACGAGGGGTCTCTCGAAAATCAGCCTTAGCGTGTCTTCCCACAGCAACACACGCTGCTGACTCGAATCGTCCTGTAGCTTCAGCGCATCTTCGGTTCGCCCCATCATCCGTTGCCAGTTCTCCGCGGCAACGCTGCCCAGCGTCCTCTCCGGCCCGATCTGGATTCCGGACGTCAATCCCTCCAGCACCGGCCATCCCAGTCCGGCGACGACGATCGTGGTGAAGGTGACGTCCACCACCCGCCTCCCCACCCGGAAGTGCCGCAGGGCCGCCGCGGCACCCAGCGCCGAGAGCGAGACCGCCGCCCCGAGCCATCCCCCCCGACTGCCAAGGACCACCAGATGCGCGGCCATCGTCAGGCAGGAAACGATGGCTCCTGCACGGAGCCATGGGCTCCGCAGGACGAACACGAGGACCACCGCGATAGGAAAGACCACGTCGTAGTACTCAGCGACGTAGTTGACGTTCCCGATCGTCGAAAGGGGGATGTTCCATGGCGCATGGAGGTCGACAATATCATTGTATTGGAGAAGCCCGATCGCGCCCACGATTAGCCCGGTGGCACCCATGGCACAGGCGACGCAGCGTATCTGCCGCTCCTCCTGAACGACATGGAAGACGACGATGACAAGGAGGAAGCAGCAGAAGTACTGGAAGAGCGTGTCCAGGCCCTGGAAGACGTTGTACGACTGGAACAACGAGATGAAGTGGATCGCCAGAAACGCAAGGAAGGTGTAGTAGAGGGGTGTGTCCATCACGGTGATCTTGCCACGCAGCACCATGCCCGCGACCCAGAGCAGCGTGAGCAACACCGCGAAGACCTTCAGCATCACCATCTTGGGGATCTCGTAGTCGTGGAAGCTGGGGGAGAAGTAGAGCGGAATCAGGACGACCATCCCGAGCAACCCGTACAGTACCACCTCGGACGACGCACCCCTGAGCCTGCTCAACACATCGCGGCCCACCTGCCCACTCCCAGTTGTCTGGTCCCTGGTCACAGCCACCTCACACTATGGGGTCCCCTGCTCTTGTAGGACTGACCCGATCCGCCCCCGCACGACCGCGTGGGATTCCGAGTTCAGCGCGTCTCGAAGCAGTGCGGTCTCGCCCAGGGCCCCCAGCGCCTCCGCGGCGGCTGCCCGGATCCACCACCTGTCACGCGCCAGAACGGCCGCAAGGGCATCGACGGCCGGACGATGGCCAAGCGCACCCAGTGTCCGCACGGCAAGAAACCGGCCTTCGCCCGGTAGATCTCCCATCCGCCGCACAAGGGTCTCGGCAGAGGTAGCCCCTAGGCCCTCGAGCGCCGCTGCGGCCGCGAAGCGCACGCTGTGGTGTCGGTCCGCCAGGAGACCGACGATCGCCTCCACCTGATCAGGGCCGCCGGTCTTGCCCAGGGCCACCGCAGCCTGCCGCCGTACGTCTGCCCGCTGATCGCCCAGGAGCCGCGTCAGTACCCCCGTTGCATCCCGACTGCGCATCGTTCCGAGCGCCTCGGCGACCATGTCTCGATCCGCCGTGCCCGTCAGCCGCATCAGGCTGTCCCC
The DNA here is from genome assembly GCA_030746455.1 of Candidatus Latescibacterota bacterium. The sequence continues at coordinate 2,872 of JASLMQ010000636.1, read as the reverse complement.
CGCCGCTGTCCCGCCGATCCTCCCCATCGCGCGAATCGCCAGCCGACGCCCGTCTCTCCGAGGGTGTGACCGCGCGACCTGCATCAGAGCTGGCAGTGAGGGCTCGCCGATCGCCGTGAGAGCATCGATGAGACCCTCGCGCCCCCTCCATCCGGCGCGGACCAGCGCCGCGGCCAGCGGGCCCACCCCCTTCGGTCCAAGGCTGGCCAGACGCTCGAGGGCCTCGCCTCGTTCGGGACCGTGGGCCCCCTCGAGGACGGGGAGACATTCCGCCACCAGCGCCGCAAGGGCGGCGATCAGCAGGACTGCCATCGCCGCGACCTCCCATAGGCCCGCAAACCCGAGGCCGACCGGCGCGTCTGGGATCCGGGCCTCGGGGGCTGCGCGGTCGTGTACTCAGCGGTGAGCATCACGTTCCCCCCGAACATCGACCCCCGTCCCGCACGTCCCTCCGGTCCACAGACTGTCGTCTTGACCGGCCCCCACATAGCGATCGACACCCGCCCGGTCAATCAGGAGACCGATGCTCCCGTGGTCGCGATACGCGCTGCCGTAGCCCTGCGTGTCGTCCCGCCCCGCGCTGTAGAGATCGTCCCCTTCCCGTTCGTCCAGCATTCCCACGCCGTTGGCCTTACCCGCCCCCTGCGCCAACCACTCGGCAAGGTATTCATCATCTCCCTGGCGGTCGATCAGCGCCCCCACGGAGAGGTCGTGCCCGCAGCCCTGTCCGACCCCCCAAAGCGAATATCGATCGTCTCCGGCTTCGTCCAGCAACACGCCGACGGCCAGGTGTGATCCGCTTCCCTGCGCGTATCTCCTGGCCTCGTACCGGTCCCTGCCGGCGCGATCGATTAGGACGCCGGCTCCGCCCCAGAACGACGATCCCTGCGCGAAGTACTCTGCCTCGTAGGTGTCATCGCCGCCTTCATCGTAGAGTACGCCCATCCCGCCCGACGCCAGCGGTCGGATTCCACCGGAGAATCCCTGGGCCATGCTCAGGTGCACGCCCTCCTCCCGGAAGTCGGCGTATCTTCCCCCGGCTTCGTACCTGTCGTCTCCGGCGCCATCGCAGAGCACCCCGCAGCCGCCCGGGCCGGCGGCGCCCTGCGCGAGCAGATCCCCCTTGTATCGGTCGCCACCCTCCAGATCACAGAGAATCCCGATGCCGAACAATCCGAACCCCTGGCCACCGAGGTCTGTTCGATACACGTCATCCCCGGCCCGGTCTTCCACGATGCCAACACCGGCAACACCGACTCCCTGTCCACCGGCATACGCGTCGTCGCCCGCCAGATCCAGCAACAGGCACACGCCGAACAGGCCACCTCCCTGGGCCCCCACATATTCGTCTGCGCCGGCCAGATCGATAACCAGCGAGACGGCTGGCCGACCCGATCCGCCGTGCGCATCTGCCCCGTACTGATCGTCCCCAGCGGGGTCCACGATCAGCGCGGCCGACTGACCGAATGCATTCTCGCCGGTCCCTCCCACCACCACCCGTCCGGCCGGGGTATCGAAGGCCGCCTCCTCCCCGGCGGGCGGCCACACTCGCATCGGCAGGTCCTTCGCCCCGGCGGCGAACCGTTCTCCAGCCTTCAACAACCGGGCCGCTGCCCCCGCCATCACGCCAAGGTCGAGCTTGCCGGCCACTACGATCAGTGAGTCAGCGTCTGCCTCCGGCAAGCCACGATTGGGATCGACGAGATCGAAGAGCCCCCGGATCCGTTTCTGTTCTCCCCGCGAGAACCGTCGCTGCTCCGCCTCCACCTCCCTCCGCCCGCGGTCCAGTTCATCGAGCAGGGGCACCAGGAGTTCGGCCAGAGAGGGATCCAACCCGGCCAACGGAGCCGTTTCTGGCCGGAGGTCTCTACCCTCCGTGCTGTGGACTGGCTCAATCCCGAGTTGTCGCTGCGCCAGCGCCAATGCCGCGCTGGCTCGGGATCCCGTGAGTTCCTCGGCCAGTCCCTGCGACAGGTCCCACGCGTGCCTGGGGTCCTCCAGCGTCCGCCGCGCAGCCTCCGGGCGCAGGGCGTCGGTCAGATGACCCACAGGGATGGTCAGGTCCCTCTCCGTCAGTCCCCACACCTGAAGCGCCGTCTGGAGGACGGGGTCGGGCCTCGCCGACTCGAGGCTGGAGGTCGTGCCCGCACACGAGTAGAACGCCAGCGCCAGAACCCCCGCCATCGCCAGAGCGCTCTTCATCCGCGGTCCCTCTGCGCGTCGTGGAGGAGAGCCACCACCAGCATCCCCAGCCCACTGCACACGATGTTGAGACCGATGTCTTTGAGCTCGAACACCCGATTGGGAAGCAGCCACTGGATCCCTTCGTCGAGGGCCCCCGCGGCGGACGCGATCGACCATCCCCAAAGATAGGCCCGCCTCCGGGGCATGTCAATCCGCAGGGCCAGAAACATCAGCAGGCTGAGCAGACCATATTCTGCCAGATGCAGACGCTCGGCGGGAGACCGGCCCAGATTGGCCAGAAGCAGCGCGTAGACGGCCGCAACCGGAGGCACCAGGAGGAAGGGAGCGGGCCGTCGACACCGCAGGATCAGGTAGACCAGGAGGGCCAGGCCCGCAACGATGGCGACCATTATTCCGACGTAGTCCACCCGTCCCTGGGTATACCCCCACAGCGCACCCCACACGCGGGGCATCACCGGGAGCGTCGCATAGATGAAGCCCATGTAGAGCAGGACGGCACCCCATCGTCGGACACGCTCGGGGCCGAGTCGAGCCGCGCAGGGCTGAAGCAGCCCTGCCAGGATGGCAATGCCCAGGCCGGCGGAGACCAGATCCACGGCGGAGAAGCGCGACACCAGGCCGAGGAGGTGCAGCATGCCCGTCCCGAGACCTGTGGCAAGGAGCGTCG
>JASLMQ010000635.1 GCA_030746455.1 Candidatus Latescibacterota bacterium | reverse complement strand
CACATGCTCCGCGGGCTCAGAGGTATTCCGATCGGTCACAACCATCCAGTCCGAATGGTCCCGGATGTAGGTCACCGGGTAGTCCCAACCCGGCTCTCCGGACACCGCCAGCCGAAACACCGTGTTGGCCCACTGCAGGCCGGGGATGTCATTCCGAATGTACAGTCGGATACGCTTCGCCCCCAGGCACTGGGCCATCCCGAGAGTCAGCGCTCGTCGGGGGAAGTTCTCCAGATCGCCCCCCACACCCGCGCGGATCGCGTTGATCGTCATCGTGAACGCGTTGAGGTCAACCACCCTAGGGCCGGTGTGCTGAATCCCGGGCTGGGGCTCGTTGAAGGCCACGTGGCCGTGGATCCCCACGCCCCCGTAGCACGTGTCGATACCCCCGGCCGCCTCGACCATGTCGACCAGCCGGTACAGATTCTCGCTCGTGGGAAACACGACCCGCTCGGGGTCCGGCCGCAGCTCCGGCCGGATCGCGTCCCACGTGGGCCTCATCGCCCCGCGGAAGCTCTCGGGGTGGTCTTCCGGGACCTCGACCCCGTCCAGGTCCGCGTTCTCGTCCATGAAGAAGAACGTGCAGTTCTGAAGCGAGATGGACTCCTCATTCACCATGTCCACGAGGATCGGGTACTGCCCCGTCGGCCCCACGGGCAGGATCAGCGTGGTCGCGCGCTCGGCCCGGTTGTTCGTCCCGATCTCGTCCACGATCGCCCGGGCGAAATGCCGGTGCAGGTCGTCGAGCGTCTCCACCACCACCAGCCGGCCCCGAGCCTCCGCAACCATGTCTTCGACGGGCTTCTGGTGCAGCGTGTAGATCTCCTCTCCGCGGTCCATAGCCTTCTCCTCTTCTATGCGTCTTCACCCCACTGGCCTGCCCTATTTACGGCTTGGCGCTGCCCAGCACAAGTGCTATCTTGGCCTGGTCGCGGTCCCTCCGAACGGCTCGATCATCGTGCCACACCTACCGAAAGGCCTACCCATGAGGCTCCTCGTCTTCGGCGCGCATCCCGACGATCCCGAGTCTGGATGCGGCGGCCTGGCGGCGCGATGCGTCCAGGCCGGCCACGAGGTCGTCTTCCTCTACGCGACAGCCTTCCGCGAGGGCCGCGAGTTCTTCGGCAGACCGGAGAAGGAGGTCCGCACCGGGGAAGCCCTCGCCGCGTGTGATGTCCTCGGCGTGCGGGGCATCCTTCTCGACTACCCCCACGAGGGCGTCGATGTGAACCGGGAGAACATCGCCCGGGTGACGGAGAAGATCGCCGGCGAGAATCCGGACATCGTTGTCGCCCACTGGCCCGTCGACACACACCCCGACCACCGGACCTCGGCCGCTCTAGCCCTGGCGGCCTACATCGATGCCGAAACCACTTTTGGATTCTACCACTTCGAGGTGATGACCGGGCAGCAGTCGATGCACTTCCATCCCACCCATTACGTCGATATCTCCGAGGTCGCCAAGCTGAAGCACGAGTCGCTGCTCTGCCACAAGAGCCAGGACGGCGAGGCCGTGTGGCAGTCCCACGAGCTGATGCACCGGTTCCGGGGTCACGAGTGCGGTGCCCCCCGCGCGGAGGCCTACATCCGCCTGGATCGTAGGCATACCGTCCAACCAGGATTGCCCGACCTCCTCGTCTCCTCCTCCGTCTAGTTTGAACCCGCCAGGACCTGGACCCTATCCCGTCCCTGGATGTCGCAGTGTTCGCGTCTTTCGCGACTTTCGTAGTTACAGGTTCTGGTGGATCCGGTATGATCTCTGATTCCAGTTGCCCGTTGGCGGCGCCTGCCGTAGATTGGGGCCGACACCGCCAACTCTGCATCTACCCACCGAAGGAGCGAACGCGAAGGCAAAGCCAAAGATCGGTTTCATTGGGCTCGGCATCATGGGAAGGCCCATGTCCAAGCATCTCCTCAATGCAGGCTACGAGCTCGTCGTCCATGACATCAACCGGGAAGCCGTGGCCGACGTGGTCGGTGCAGGAGCCGCGGAGGCAAAGACCTGCAAGGAGGTCGCGCAGCAGAGCGAGGTCATCATCAGCATGGTGCCCGACTCGCCCGACGTCGAGGCCGTTGCGCTTGGTACCGACGGCATCATCGAGGGGGTGAGCGACGGGAACATCTACGTCGACATGAGCACCATTGCACCCAGCGTGGCGGTGAGCGTGGGCGAGGCGATGGGGGGGAAGGGCGTCAAATGCCTGGATGCCCCGGTGAGTGGCGGCGATGTGGGCGCACAGAACGCCACCCTCTCCATCATGGTGGGGGGCGACCAGGAGACCTTCGACACCGTCCTGCCCATCTTCGAGGTGATGGGGCAGAACGTCGTCCTCTGCGGCCCACTGGGCGCGGGGCAGACCGTCAAGGCCTGCAACCAGGTCCTCGTCGCCGTCACCATCGCGGGTGTGAGCGAGGCGCTGGTCCTGGGTGCCAAGGCCGGCGTGGACCCCATCAAGATCGTTCAGGTCCTCAGTGGTGGTCTGGCGCGTTGCGGCATCCTGGAGAACCGCGGGGAGCGGATGGTCAACGGTGACTTCGATCCGGGATTCCGGATCCGGCTGCACTACAAGGACCTGAACATCATCCAGAAGACGAGCAATGACTATCAGGCCCCCCTGCCCGTCACGAGCGTGGTCCACGAGCTCTTCAACACCGCCATGGCGCAGGACCGGGGCGAGCTCGACCATTCGGGACTTCTGACCGTGCTCGAGGACCTCTGCGGCAAGGAGGCCCGCACGTCGGCGTAGGGGCACGGCGCTGCCGTGCCCCCCGGCGGCATTCGTGCATTCCACAAGGCCGTCGCTGCATACCAACGGCGGAGGGTTCCACCCTCCGCCGTCATCACGTACCCCTCCGCCGCTCCACGAAGGTGAACGGATCCCTCCGGAGCGCCTCATGGGCCCGCTCCCACATCGCCCGGCATTCCAGCACGTGGACCGTAGCCTCCAGTATCTTTCCCTCCGA
>JASLMQ010000634.1 GCA_030746455.1 Candidatus Latescibacterota bacterium | reverse complement strand
AGTACATCACCCGAGCCCCTTTCCGAGTTCGGTGCTGTATCCCCCGCTGCTTCATCCTGTCCTGTACTATTGCCGCCGCAACATCATAGTGGTGTCTCTTGTGTTACGTTGCAGGCCCAATGTCGCGCTTTGGCGGTTCCTGTTGCAGGTATGGTGGCAGTACTTTTGCAACAGTTGCGTAATGCCACCTAGCATCCTTCCGGTGACCATCGCCTATAAACACCAAGGTCACGGAGCGCAGCCAGGGTCAAGGCCGGCGGAGCCGCCGAAGGGCAGCCTTGACCCTGGCGAGCACCGTGGCACATTTCTTGCGGCGATGGGCGTTCCGACCGTTCCACACCAGGGGCGCAGTCGGAACGGAACGGCCTGCGAACAGCGCCCGAGCGTCCATACCGCCCTGGCACTCGATGACAGCTATCGTGCAACGAACGACGTCAGGGGGCGTGCAACGCAACACTCTTGTCCTGGAAATTGCGCATCTGGTGCAGACGCCTTGGTGCAGTACCTGTCAGAGAGTACAGAGCAGCCTTGGCGTCCTGGATGGCCTGGGCCGCTTGCGCAACCGCTGCTACAGAACCCTCGCGATCTTCTCGACGTTCTTCTTGGTACATCCGCTCTGCACGCTTCGAGTTGGCCAACGGAATCTGACGCTTGACTTGCTGAAGCACGTCGATCTGCAGTATATGTTGTGCCTCCGCAATCTTCTTGAGTGCTCCTCCGTAGTTCATGGCAAGTGCTTCGTCTGTAACAACCACGGCCTTCACTTCCTCCACAAAGGCATTGATGCCGGTCTCAATCCAGTTCAGATCCGCGCGCGTGAGTCCGGTGGCTTCGAGCAGCTTGTCGTCTGTGATCAGATCCAACGGTCGCTCACTCATCTTACCAGGCCCCCCAGGGCATGTGGTACGATCTTTTTGAGTGGTAGCAAAACGGTAGCAATCCGGTTCTGGCTACAACAAAGGGCCTACGCCGAATCAGCGTAAGCCCTTGTTTTATCTGGTGCCGAAGGAGGGACTCGAACCCACACGAGCACGAAAGCCCACTGCGCCCTGAACGCAGCGCGTCTACCAATTCCGCCACTTCGGCACGTCAAAGCCTGTGTTGTTCTACCGGCAGTGTTCTAATATATGGCATCGCCCGCGCGATGTCAAGAAAGCTGCCGGATCGCCCCTCGGTCCCCCCCTTCCTCGCAGCCAACCCCGCTGCGAGCAAAGGGGGGAAGAAGGTCCGCAGACTTTCGTGCGTCCACAAGGGTACGGCCGTGGGGTTCTTCATCCGTGTCCATCAGTGTTCATCGGTGGTTCCGCCTTGTTTTCGTTGAAAGAGCTCGCGGAACCCATCGGGCACCGCCACCGGCCGACGGCGCTCATAGTCGAAGAACGCGATTCCGGTCTTCCCCCGAGCCACCTCGCGCTCCGTTTCCTTGTCCGTCAGACGGTACATAAGATCGCATCCGGTTCGGGTGAAGTCTGCCACCGCGATCTCCACGCGGACGGTCTCACCGTAGAACGCCTCGGACCTGTACGAGATGACCGCATCGGACATGATGATACCCGGGCCGTCCACATTCTGTTCGGTGAAACCGTGCTGGTCGAGGAAGCGGACCCGCGCTTCGTGCATCATCGAGAGCACCGCGTCGTTCCCCAAGTGACCGCCGTAGTTGATGTCGCCGATCCGGATGGGGATGTCGGTGGAGAAGGCGAAGCTCTCGGGGAGGTCCAGCTTGATTCGGGCCATTGCAGTGTCCTGGTGATGTTGCTGCAACCGATTCCTGGGTTTCCTTCTCCCGCGGGCGGGAGAAGCATGCCCCGGACTCGGATCCGGGGGTGGCCGAGCGTCAGCAAGGCCGGATGAGGGCGGGGTCTCGTGCTGTCTCTGGAGCTCGGGCCTCCCAGCGAGGGCCGTCTTCCAGCCTTCGGAGGCTGGAAGGGCGTGTGTGCAATCGACCCCGGGCCACCACGGCACGGACCTGCCACCGGGGTAAATCGACCCGTGTCTCACTCCTACACGCCTCCTGCCTGACTTGAGCCCGGGCGCATCCCGTGTAACTTTATATAAATATGCGCTTTATGCCCTGCTTCACCAATCGGTCGTACCCCTTGACAACCGGCAATCTGTTCCGTATCTTACTTGGTGTTAGCTGGTGTTGCTTCCTGCTCGGGGGAGGGAAGCGAATGGCTATCCAACCAGGTACGAGCCAATTGGTGTAGGGGCGTCAGGCCGCGTCGGGAGTGGTGCGGCCTTTTGTGGTTGGTGCAACCGACCCCAGTACCAGTACCGCCGGCCTTAGTTGTGGAATCCCAGAGGACCCAGATGGAAGACGTTGCCGCCCTCCAATATATCGAGAAGCTGGACAGCCTGCCCACGCTTCCCGTCATCGCCTCCAAGGTGGCCAACCTGACCTCCGGCCGCTCCGAGACCTCCGTGAAGGAAGTCGCGGAGCTGATCAAGAAGGACGTGGCCCTCTCGGCGAAGATCCTGCAGGTCATCAACTCCTCGTTCTACGCCTTCTCCCGCGAGATCATCAGCCTGTCTGAGGCCGTGAGCCTGATGGGCTTCCAGCAGGTCGGCAACCTCGCCCTGGGGCTGTCCGTGGTCGAGAACTTCCCGCAGACGCTCATCTACGGGTTCGACTACCGTGAGTTCTGGGAGCGGTCGGTGGGTAACGCGGTCGCCGCCGTGATGGTGGCCACCAAGTCCGGTTCCGATGTGTCGAACGGGGCCTTCACCACCTCGCTCCTGCAGAACATCGGCACCTACGTCCTCGTCCGCTATCTGCCCCTTGCCTTCGGCGACGCCGCGGGGGTGGCCCGCGAGCGCGGCATCCACACGGTCCACGCCGAGCGCGAGGTGATCGGCACGGATCACGCCGAGGTGGGCGCTCTGCTCGCCGAGCGGTGGAGCCTCCCCAAGGGGATGCAGACGGCCATCGGGCACCATCACTTCTCGGAGTTCGGACCCACGCCCGATCCGGAGGTCGAGCAGGAAGAATCGGGACCGATGGTGCGGGTGCTCAACCTCGCCAACCTCATCACCGACGTGGTCTACGAACCGGATGGCGAGGAGCAGAAGAGCACCCTTGTCGACAGGGCGCACAACCTCGCAGGTCTGACCCAGGTACAGATCGACGAGATCCTGGATACGCTGCCCCGAGAGGTCGACAGCGTGAAGTCGCTGTTCCAGCTCGACCGGGTCGGCGTGGAGGAGGAGGACGACGACGGTCCTCTCTACCACGAGCAGTGCCCGAAGTGCGGATCTCGCCACGCCGTCAAGTTCTGCGGAGACTACGGTTCCTCGCTCCGCCGAACCACGGCCAAGGAAGCCAGGGAAGGCACCGACAACAAGGTGCTGGTGACGGAGGACTCCGAGGGCATCCGGACGGCCATTCTCTCGCTCCTGCGCAAGCGGGGCTACAAGACCTTCATCGCCATCGACGGGCAGGAGGCCGTGGAGCTCGCCTCGCAGGAGCAGCCCGACCTCATCCTGATGGACATCAAGATGCCCGGGATGGA
>JASLMQ010000633.1 GCA_030746455.1 Candidatus Latescibacterota bacterium | reverse complement strand
GACTCAGGTTGGTCTGCAGCGAGAAGGGCACGTGCTCGAGACCGCCGGATGCGACATCGTAGGCAACGGCACTGAGCGGGGCCGAACGGTCGCGGGTGAGGATCAGGCCCGCCACTCCGAAGAAGGCCGCCGTCCGAAAGATCGACCCCACGTTCTGGGGATCCTGAACGGTGTCGAGGGCCAGGTAGAGGTCTTCAGGCGATCGGTCCTCTGTGGGGAGTGGGAGGAGATCATCCAAAGACAGACCCACGCGTTCCAGCACGAGGGCTCCGGGACCCTCTCGCCGACCGGATCCCTCCGGCCTCCTGGAACGTCGTCCGCGCGGGGGCCGGTCTCTGCTGCCGTCTCGCAGTTTCGTGCCGACCTGGTCAGCAGCGCTAGCGACCTCATTCCATGTCGCCGCAGGACGATCCGGCAGCTGAATCTCGAGCACGTCCTGAGGGCGTGTTTCCAGGACGGCGAGGATGCTGTGCGGGTTCCTGAGATAGAGGGTCATGGGATAGGAGGCGTTTCTGTTCGGAGATCAGTGATCGTGGTCGGACGGTACGTCCATCAGGCGGATGACCACCGTGACCGGGGTTTCGTCCGGCGGGAAGCTGTCTTTCCGGATGCGAAACCGCGTTGCCCTTCCAACCTGATCGCGGATGGTGTAGGCTGCATTGCCTATTTTGCCACCGGGGCAGCTGTAGAGACAGACGACGCAGCCAGAATTCCATGCGTCGATGAGGTCCTCGTGACCACCGAACCTGAAGTCGAATCCCTTCTCGCCTGGATCTTCGATCAGGTGTCCCAGGGGCACCGGGTCGCTCTGACCGCTCCAGATCAAGCTAATCCGGAGCGGAGCGCCCTGGACACGTACGTCGGGGGCAGGATCGGCTGGATCCCGGCGCCTGTCCCACGCGGCGCGGATGAGCGCGTTACCCGGACATGCCCCGATCTTCACCAGGGCATCGTAGACCGCTCGGTCATCGACCGCCGTTGTCAACAGGGCATAGGAGGCCGACCGACCTTTCTCCCAGGATAGCAGGTGATGGCCCGCCGTGCCCAGAAGTCGGGCTCGCCAGCCCTGGAAACGGCCCGGGTGCCACACGGCTGGGAGACGCAACTCCTTCCGGGCGGGATCCACGTGGAGCGACTGGTTCTCACTCGCCCACCCGGGACAGATCCCAAGCAGTAAAAGGACCAGGGCTAGCCAAACTCGGCACGCAAGCCTGCATGCGGCGGTCGCGAGCGCTAACCACCGCGCTGGCGAAAAACGCTGAGGGCAGAGCTCAGGGATCCGTGCCGATGTCCTGTGGCGGCCACTTCTTCCTGTAGTATTGGGTTCCGAAATGGGGCAGATCCTCGGTCAGCATGAACATGCCCCCGCTTCGCAGGGGCTTTCCGGCGGCCAGATGGTCCAGAACTGCGCGCTTGAGAGAGGTATCCCGGGGCGCTGTCTCGGGATCGACATCATCCTGGTAGAAGATGAAGTAGAGGCCGGCTCGACCGTTCGTGGGGACGGGGAACAGGTGCAGCTCATGCTGGTAGCCGACCAGGTTGGACGAGGTCGAAAGCATCTCCTCGAGCTGGGTGTTGAAGATCCACGAAGTGGACGCGATGCCGGCGAAGGGCTTGTCCGGCTCGTAGACGGGGAAGAAGTCCACGGCTCGACGCATGGACGAGCCGCAGGCCTCGAGCGACAGTGGCTCCCCCTCGGGAATGTGCATTTCGAGGACCGGATCTCCAGTGGCAAGAGCGGGCGACCACTCGTCGAGGCTCAGTGTGACCTGCGACCTGACGGCCATGCCCTTGGGAGAGATGGGAGTCCCCGTGACGGTGGTCTCGGTTTCCTCAAGGGTAGAGGTCCTTGGGGACTCCTCACCGCTGCTGTCGTCGGGTCCAGCGATGTAGCCCTCTCCGTCGTACTGAATCCCCCCGTCGGACAGGGCGACGGTGTTGCCCGTCCCCCGATTCCGGTAGACTCGAAGCCGGCCCCGGAAGGGCCTGTGAACATATTGCATCCGACCCAGACGGTAGAGATCGCCCGAGGCGACGAGCCGGTGCCAACCGAGCAACCTGCGCCCCGATCCGAGACGTCCGCCAGAGATGGCGCTGTATCGCTTCGCACCGATGGAGAGGTCGCGGCAGTTGGCACGGGTGACCTCCTCCGGAACGCCACGGGACCGGTGAGCTTTCCGGATCCGTGGCACCACCGCCAGGCTGAGGAGCAGGTAGAACACGCCGGCGCGCGCCCCCAGGGCGCCCTCGAGACGGGGCCACCTGCCGAAATCGCTGAAGTCCGTGTGCACGAACATCAGCTGGTGGGCGTGCCAGGCGAGATGGCGCAGGATGGGCTCGGCGGCGATCCGGCTGGCCGTTTCGATGAGGACCGAATCCACTTCGGGTCCGAAACCACCCCATTCCCTTGCCACTGTGATCTGGTTCGGACGCAAGAAGCCAGGGAGGTCCTTTGGAAGCGAGGTCACCGATTCCTCCCAGTGGGGGCGGATCGCTTCGACAGTCTCCGGTTCGCCGATGTGGGAGACAACCGTGTTCAGGTCCATCTTCGTCATTCCATCCCAGCCTGCGGTTCGCCTTCTCCGTGCTTCTCGACCCACTCCCTGTAGAACTCGGCCTCGCCGCGCGTGCCCTCGACCTTGTAGCGCCAGTAGTCGCGGACGCCGGGGATGTCCACGAAGCGGACGCCCTTGCTCAGGTAGCGTGTCTTCATGATCCGGATCACCTCCACCAGCCAACGGGCGTCTTCGGCAAGGACCTCGGCATCCTGTGGCCTGAGGACCATGACTCCATCGGCGTCGCCAACGATGATCTGGCCTGGCTCGACCAGGACGCCACCACACGAGACGGGTACCTGATAGCGGCCCTCAACGGAGTAGCCGGCGTAGGGAACTCGAGAGCCCTTTGAGAAGACCGGCAGGTCCTGCTTGACGAGGGCAGCGCTTCCGGTGACGAACCCGTCGGTGACGAGACCGACGGCCCCGTCGGCCTGGGCGAGGGTGGCCATGAATCCTCCGGCAAAGGTGCCCTCGCATCCTGCTGTCGCTATGGCGATGACGCACCCGGCCTTGGAGTCGTCGGCAAGCATATCAAGGGCCATCCAGGGATCCCCAACCGTGTAGGCCGGGCCGACGAGGACCATGTCATCCCGCAACGGACGGATCGCGGGATCCATGATCCGGGTTTCGTAGTGGGCACGCTCCTTCCACGGAATGGCCTCGTACAGTGTGCGAACAAGGCCCTCACGGGGAAGCTCTCGGATCTTGCGAACGATATCGGCGGTGTCCATGACGGGTCCCTCACCTTCCAGGAACGTGATCCGAACTCAAACAGAGACGTGAACTGTGGCACAACGGCACCGGGCGGCGGATGAGGCCCGGCTTCGACCGGGTCTGTCCAGCGGGGGTCAGGTGTAGAGGAGGTAGGGCCTTCGGTCCTCCTGGAACCGGTCGGCTGCCGCCTGCCACTCTCTCAGGATGGGTTCGACATCTTCGCCCTCTCGCAGCCTCCGGGACCACTGGCTGTCCTCGAGCCTGATGTCGAACTGACGGTTCTCATCGACGAAGTCGAAGTGGTCCGGGTAGAGGCGGCGCAGCTCCACCATCAACGAGAGCTGAACCTCCGAGGCGCGGACGACATCGCGGTCGGTGAAATGCAGTCTGACCCCATTGCACGGCTGGTCGACGAACCGGCTCCACAGCACCCCCTCGTGCCACCGGGGCGTGAAGTGGGCACGACTCCAGGTTACGCCGTCGAGCTCCCGATCCCTGAGGGCGCACAGGAGCCTGTCGTCCTGGATCCAGGGCGCACCGACCACCCGGAAGGGGTCTGATGTGCCAATCCCCCAGGAGAGCGTGGTTCCCTGCAGGAGTCCGGTGCAGACGAACCCGAGCGCCGTCTCAACGCTGTAGATACTGGGGTCCATCGGAAGGTAGGGCCAGCCGGTGTCGTCCCACCACATCGACCGATTCCAACCCTCCATCGTGATGATCTGAAGGTCGACCTCCAATCCGAGGAAGCCCCTGGCCATCAGGGCCAGCTCCCCGATTGTCATCCCATGGCGATAGCAGATCGGCGCGACGAACCACGAGTAAGTGGCGGATCCATCAGGGCCCCCATCATAGAAACCCGGATCCGGCAGATTGCCCTCGACGATGTCGCCTCGGATGGGATTGGGCGTGTCCACGACGACGACTGGTTTCCCAATGTGGGCGGCGGTCTGCAACAGGTGACACATCGTGCGCTTGTAGGAGTAGTGGCGACACCCGATCTCGTGGAGGCCGACCACGAGGAGGTCCACGTCCGCGATGGCTTCGGGGCTGAGGACGTTTCGGTACTCGTAGAGCGAACGCGTCTCGAGTCGTCTGTACGTGTCGAACCGACTGGGTTTGGGGGCGCTGGGTCCTTCGTCGCCACGGATGCCGTGCTCTCCGCACAGGAGGACGACCCCGTCGGCGGCCCTGGATACGACGCCCGCCAGATCGTCGGCCGCGTCTTCGATCCAGATCATTCCGTTGGTGAGGACGCCCACATGGCGACCTCGGGCGCAATCCATAATCGAGTCTAGCGGCAGCCGGACGGCGCTCACAGGACAACTCCAAAGCGGTGCACAATGTGAAGACAGGCCGAAGGGGACGGAATCCGTGGGCAGCAGACCCAAAATACCCGGGGGGCAGGATGATGTCAAGGTGCACGATTTCGGGGCAGGCAGCCATTCCCGCCGAGCCCGAACACGTCCGATCGAATGCAGGGTCCGAGGGTCCCGACCAGTCGCTCCCAAGGGCCGGTTCGTTTTTTAGCTGACAGAAACGTCTGTTTTTGTTTACTTCAGGTGGTCAAGTCGGGCCCGGACGACGGGTCTGCATCGGGAACTCGATTACATCAGGAAGAGGGTGCTATGGAGCCGAAATCAAATCGATGGATGATTCTGGTAGGGCTGATGGCCTTGCTCGTGGGGGGCAAGCTGCTGGTCTCGTACTACACGGACTGGCTGTGGTTTCAAAACCTGGACTATCAGTCGGTGTTCTGGCGCATGATCCGCGCGCGGTTCGGGTCGGGGTTCCTGTTCGGGATTCTGGCCGCACTGTTCGTTGGGACCAACATGTGGGTGGCCGGCCGGTTCACCCGGCACGCCCTGCGCGTCGGCGGTATCCAGGGCGAGGGAGAGCCGCCTCCCGGGGATGTGCTGCTGCGATCCTGGCTGGGCTACGGTGTCGCGGGCGGCGCGCTCGTGCTGGTTTTGGGCATGGTGGGGGCAGGCCAGTGGCCCTTGGTGCTCCGCTATTTCAACGCACAGCCCTTCGGGACGGTCGATCCGATCTTCGGACACGACATCGGATACTACGTGTTCTCGCTGCCTTTCTACCAGTTCCTGTCCAAGTTCCTGCTCGGAGCGATCGTGGTCTCCGGCCTGGTGGTGGGGCTGGTGTATGCGGCTGCGGGAGGCGTTCGCTTCCAGGAGAAGCTGGATGTGATGCCCCGTCCGTTGGCGCATTTCTCCGCGCTGGGAGGACTTCTGCTTCTGGACCTGGCGTGGATCTACCGGCTGAAGATCTATGGATTGCTCTTCTCCCGAGGCAAGGTCGCCTTTGGCGCCGGCTACGTCGACGTGAACGTGCAGATCTATGCCTACTTGTTTCTCGTGTTGCTCTTCATCGGGGCCTCGGTGCTTCTGTTTATGAATGTGCGCATCCGAGGTACCAGGCTGCCGATCGTCGGTGCCGGGCTTCTCGTTGGTGGGGCCATCGTGGTTGGGGCCGTACCCTCGGCCGTGATCCAGAAGCTGGTCGTGGAACCCAACGAGCTGGCGCGTGAGGCGCCCTACATCGAGAACAACATCCTGGCGACGCGGCAGGCCTACGGACTGTCCCAGATCGAGGAGAAGCCCTTCGAGGCCTCCGAGGACCTGGATCGGACGGATATCGAGGCCAACCCCCTCACGATCCGGAACGTGAGAATCTGGGACGAGCGCCCCTTGAAGCAGACCTATCAGCAGGTCCAGGAGATCCGGCCGTACTACGTTTTTCCGAACGTGGACGTGGATCGGT
>JASLMQ010000632.1 GCA_030746455.1 Candidatus Latescibacterota bacterium | reverse complement strand
ACTATTTTTGTGAATAATCTAGGCTAGCATAGCAGACCCTCTTTCACTCCCATCCCCTGCCGTGTCCTCCGTCAAGCGAGTCAGGCTTCCTCGCCCTCGGACGGTTCCCCATCCTCCTCTTCTCTGTCCGGCCCGCTGTCGCCATCGCCCTCCAGATCCTCGAGGAGTGCCCTGGCCTTGTCGGCGTTCTCTGCGTCCACGAAGATCTCAATGGGCCCCACCGCTATGTTGTACCCACCGAACCGGCCCGCCCCGATCATCTCCTGCAGGGGTTCGCCCTGGCTCAGATAGGGAATCCCGGCTTCGTCCAGCAGCGACTTCGCCAGGGCAATGCGGAAGGGGTCGCCTACTGACAGGACCTTCACGAACGCCTCGTTCTGTTCCATGGGTGCACCCTCCCTCGAGCTACCGGTCCAAAGCCCGCTCCAGCCGGCTGCCGAACGCGCCGCTCACGCTACCGACATCCCGATCGCTGCCTCTTCAACGGCTCGGGCTCTCCGAGCAGGGCCAGGTTCTTCTGGATGCGCTCCTGCATGCTCTTGACGAAGTCCTTTGCGTCCTTCCCTTCCACCACGTGGGTCCTGGCCAGCCTGTCACCGATTCGCATGCCCTGCTCGTCGCCCCGCACCGTGACGGCCTCGAAGATCAGGGCCGCGATGTTGAAACCGGGTACAGCAAAGACGAGGTTGCGCTGGAACGACCGCCACATCGTGCACGGCGAGCCGTCCTCAAGCCGGACCACCACCAGACCGACAAAGGCCTTCCCGATGCTCTGGCCGGACATGAGGCCGTCTCTGACAAGGAGATAGAGCGGGCTCAGGGTGCTGGCCGGCAGGTGCCCGAGCAGGGACAGGATGGCGTAGCAGATGAGACAGATGGCCGCGTCGATACCGGCCGCGGCAAGACGTCTTCCCATGTCCGCCCTGGGGTAGGGAGACACCAGAGACCGCGTGATTCTGGACAGAACGAACATCGCGATCAGGCCCAACACGATGCCGTCCAGAATGAAGAGACCGTAGGTACCGTAGTCCGTCATATTGCCTCACCCGCCCTCGGCGCGGTTTGCTCAGCCTTGCACGTTCCGGGATCAATCGCCATGGCAGGGCGGCGACGTCCGTGCTTCTCGCCAGCTCGCCCGCGACAGCCGAAAGAGGATTCGCTCGGGCCAAGTGAATCCACCCAGTCCCGGGCCGACCGGCAACCGCTCGGCCTCACTGAAGTCCAGCCGATGAAGCACGTTGGCCGAACGCCTGTTCGCCACTACGCACCGGGCCTCCACCTCCTCCAGCCCTATCCGATCGAACCCAAGCTCGAGGATGGCCGACACCGACTCGGTTGCGTAGCCGTTGCCCCAATAGTCCGGCGACAGCTCGAAGCCGATGTCGGCGCGCTTCGCGCCGTCGTCAAGGAGCCGAAGCCCACAGGACCCGATGAGCCGGCCGATTCCTCGAAGCGCCACACCGAGATCGTACTCCCGCCTCGGATCTTCTGCCCCGGCGGTCATACAACCATCCACGAATGCCTCCGAACGGGGCTGGCTCCACGTCGACCAAGGGTAATGCTCCAGGTACCGCGGATCCGATCGGTAGGCCGTGATCGGGTCGATGTCGTCCGTCGTGAATTCCCTCAGATGCAGCCGCTCTGTCTCTATCTCCATTTTCCAGCCCATGAGTCGCAGTTTTCGCGCCTGAAGCCTGTCCCGGATGAGACCAAGGTGTCACTCAAGTAGTGGATTGACTGCATCCGGGACCTGTCCCGGCCGACTGCAGAGATGCCGCTGCTACAGGTTGTCAACACCAGCCGGGACGTCTTTCGTAGTTCCCAGGTTTTGACGTTCCGATGTTGGCCGCCCCTACTCGCGTCATCTCACATCGTATCTCAAGATCGACACATACGCCCCGGCGAACCCGAGGATGGACAGCAGTACGAGATTCAGGATGTGGATCAGGTTCCTGGACAGGCCATCGGAGACCGTCTCGATGTCGTGGAACTGGAAGGCCACGAAGTCCGTCAGGTCTCCAGCCGAGGTGAGTGTTCCCTCGATGGGCCACTTCTCCTGGACAAAACGGGCCAGGTAGGTGTGATGCACCCCCAACGCATCCTCGATCCGCTCGTGCTGCACGATTCCCGTGCGGGCAAGGTCCATGGAGGCGAACGTCGCGGCACTCATCGGAGACAATGCCGACAGAGCCATGGCCATCTGCCGCTGCCGTCGGCCGCGGTTGCGCCAGTCCTCCTGGATCCGTCGAGCACGGGCGAAGTAGACGCCGTCTCCCGCCTTGTCTACCTTGGAGCGAACCTTGTTGAAGGCCTCGCGCCACGCTCGCCCTATCCTCTTCTCTAGGGCCTTCCGCTCCGACGCCGGCACGTCCTTGCCCCGCTTCTTCATATCCTGCCACGCCTGCGCGAGCTCCGACGGGGGCTGGAACCGGAACTCCTCCATCTTCGCGCGTCGCGACGACTTGATCTCCTCGCGAACCGCATCGAGCTCCTTTTCGATCTCATATACGCTCTCCACAGGGACGATACGTCGTGCCAGCCCTACGCCGACATTCGGCAACACGAAGACCCAGATCATCCAGAGGGCCAGCAGGGCCAGGAACGCCGTGATCCGTCTGTGGGTCAGCGCGGATACCCAGATCCCGAAACCCGCGAATGCCGAAAGATAGAGCCCGAATACGACTAACAGCGCGGCAAGGCGCATCCAGTCGTCTCCCCCCATGCCCAGTTCGGGAGTAAGCGCCATCAGCGCAGACATCATCAGGAACGCAAGCAGGAAGGGCGTGAGAACGGCCAGGGTCGATCCCACGATCTTCGCCAGCGCGATCGTCGATCGCCGAAGCGGAAAGGACGCATAGAGCCTGAGCGTTCCGCCC
>JASLMQ010000631.1 GCA_030746455.1 Candidatus Latescibacterota bacterium | reverse complement strand
GGCCAAGCTGATGATTCTGCGATACGGCGGCCCGAGGCTCTACCGGCGCGCCAAACCATTCTTCTACGGGACCGTGATCGGCTACTGCGTAGCGATCGCGGTGGGAATGGCCGTCGACATCATATGGTTCCCCGGCTCGGGCCACGGGTTCCACAATTTCTAACGAGGCAGTCTGTTGCTGGTGAGGAGTCGCCGCACTGCGCGAGGAGGATCCGAATATGTCACTGCGTTTCGCATTCATGGGGTTTCGGCACGATCATATCCTGACGCTATACGACCGTGTCAAAGAGGCGAAGGATCTCGAGCTGGTCGCCGCCTGCGAGGAGGACGAGGCGGCCCGCGAAGCGGTCCGCGCGAAGGGCGTCGAGATCACGCACAGCGACTACAAATCCATGCTGGACGATTCGGGGTGTGACGTGGTGGCCGTCGGGGACTACTTTGCACGACGCGGCAGCGTGGCCATCGAGGCGCTGAGTCACGGCAAGCATGTGATTGTGGACAAGCCCCTCTGCACCAACCTGGGCGAGGTGGACGAGATCGAGCGCCTGTCGAGCGAGAAGGGGCTGAAGGTGGGCTGCATGCTCACCCGGCGCGACCTCGGGTGTTCGATCGGCGCGCGGGAGCTGATCCGCGGGGGTACGATCGGCGAGGTGCACGCGATTTCCTTCATGGGGCAACATCCGCTGCTTCTCGGGTCCCGACCGGGATGGTACTTCGAACCCGGGAAGCACGGGGGATCCATCACCGACATCGCCATCCACGCGATGGATTTTATTCCGTGGATGACCGGGCTGGAGTTCTCAACGGTGAACGCGGCACGGTGTTGGAATGCCTTCGCGCCCGAGCATCCGTGCTTCAAGGACGGCGCGCAGTTGATGCTCACGATGAACAACGGGTGCGGCGTGATCGGCGACGTATCCTACCACATGCCGGACGGAGCGGGCTACACGCTGCCGTTCTACTGGCGGGTGACCTTCTGGGGACGCAAGGGTGTGCTCGAGATCTGGCAGTCGGGCAAGGAGATGTCGCTGGCCCTGGACACCGACAAAGAGCTCGGCTCTCGCCCTCTGCCGGAAGGGCCTCCCGGGGGCCACCTGTGGTCGTTCGTTCGGGATATCCGCGGAGAGACGGGCGAGGAGGAGCTGTGCACCGCATCGGTGATCAAGGCGGCGCGCACGGTCAACAGGATTCAGAAGGCCGCAGACGACGAGGCGCGCGACGTGGATTTGGGCGGGAGCTGACGCGCAGCACCCTAAGGGGTGCGCGTATAGAGGCAGGAAGGGGGCAGAGGTGGGTCAGATCGACTTCGTGCTTTCCGGCGGGATCCCGGGTGGGGAGTCCTTTACACCGAGTGCGGCGATCGGGACGAGCGGGATATGGGCTGTGTGGCATGGCTACACGCCCGGTGAAGAGCGGATCCACGCGCGATTCTGCGACAGGAGCGGGCTGGGGCATCTCGAGACCCTGACACCCGAAGGCGGACGGCGCCACGCGCCAACAGTGGGCTGGATCGGCGACACGCCGGTGGCGGTCTGGATCGAGGGAGACGGCGAGCGGGACCGACCTGTGAGCTCGAGACGCACGGAATCGGGCTGGGAGGAACCGACCCCCCTTGGTGCACGCAACAACGTCGTGTCGGTGCATGCGGCCACGGGGGAAGACCGGCTGTGGGCCACGTGGTGCCAGGAGGAGGCGCCCCGGACCTACTCCATCTGGGTGTCGACTCTGGCGGGCGAGACGTACGATGAGCCGGTCCGGATCTTACCCCGCGATCAATGGGTGCATCGTCCCGAGGTCGCGCCCGTCCAGGACGGGTGCTGGATCTGCTGGGATGCCTACGATGGGCTGACGTTCTCGGTCTGGGCCGCCTTCATCGGTGCAGATGGGCGGATCGGTGAGCCGGAGCGAGTGAGTGCTCCTCCCGAGTCCTGCGGTCTTGCTACACCTGATGCGTGGCAGTTCGTGCCCTCGATGGCCGTGGACACCGATGGGGTCCCCTGGGTGGCCTGGCTGTGCTCACAGGACGTGGTGCGGGCCGACGGCGTGGTGGACCAGTGGCCAACGGCGCGAGTTGCGAGGCGGGATGCCGATGGTTGGACGCTGGTTCTCGGCCCCGAGGGCGAGGTCGACCTCGGACGGCTGGCGTGGGGACTGCTCTCCCTGGACAAGGGCGGGGTGTGGGGCTATCTGGGCAGGAGGCGCCGCCCCATGGTGACCGCCGATCCCTCCGGTGGTGCGTGGCTGATCTGGGAGCGGAAGGCGCTCAGCAGCGGTCCCACGCACATCACCGAGGGCGTGTTGTGCGGTAGGAAGCTGGGGAACGGAGGCGCGGGGCCTGTGCTGGAGGTCGGACGAGGACCCCGTCACTATGTCCTGTGCGGCATCGAAGGCAGCCGGCTGTGGGTGGCTGGGCGGGTGGACCCCGAGACATCGATCGAGGATGTGGGGCTTGCGGCGTTCGAGCTCGAGGAGGCCGGACCGCTCGAGGAAGAGGGGGAGTGGGCGGACTGGCAGACGGTTGTGGTCCGGGAGACGCCGCCGGATCCGCGGCCCTCGATCGAGGTGGACGACGGAGACGGGGCGCACCAACTGTACTGGGCCGATATGCACGTCCACACCGGCTTCTCAGCCGACGCAGAGGGCCACGTGGATGAGCTGATCGCGTACGCGCGGGACAAGGCAGCACTGGACTGCGTGGTGTTCCAGGACAACGACTGGTACCAGCTGAGCCTGACGGATTCGGAATACGAAGCCTACCTGAGCTACCTGAAGCACTTCTCCGAAGATGGCCGGTTCGTGCTGTTTCCGGCATACGAATGGACCTACCGGCCCAAGGACGGCAACCACCGGACTCTCGTTGGGCGTGACGAAGGGTTCGGCCTGCTTCGGCACTCCGAGGCCGGTGACGACCCGATGGGGGCCCTTATGGCTCACGTGGAAAAGCACGACGCCCTGAGCCATCCCCATCACGAGTGGTGGACATTGACCGATTCGCCGTCCGAGACGAACGCCGAGGTCTGCTCAGGGTGGCGCGTGCATATGCTGGACCCGGAGTACCTTCGCAAGATTCACGATCTGCTGGTTTCGGGACGGCGCCTCGGGTTCATCGGGGGCAGCGACAACCACCGAAGGAACCCGGGCATGGGCGGCGGACTGACGGGGATCTACGCGAAGGAGCTTACCCGGGACGCGTTGTTCGACGCGCTTAAGAAGCACCGGTGCTTCGCCACCGACGGATGTCGCCTGTCGGCGGCCCTGTGGATCAACGGGGCCTTCATCGGAGAAGAGGCGACCGTTACCGGCTCCCCAGAGATCCACTGGGAGGTCCAGCTCACCGCGCCGCCGGCGACCGTCCAGTTGGTGAGGGACGGGATCGCTATCCGAAAGTGGCACGTGAGGGACCGGGAGGGATCGGGTACCTATGAGGACACGGATTGCAGGCCGGGCCAGCACTTCTACTATCTCGCGGTGGAGGAGTCACGGCCCTGGTGCCACAGCCCGACCAACCTGGCGGTTGCACGGGGTCCACATGCATGGACCAGCCCGATCTGGGTGAATCTGACGACGGACGACTGACCACAGACCACCGCGGCCGGCCACCGAGCCGGGACGAAGCCGACAGGCCGCGGAACGTGTAACGCGTCCCGAGGCACCACTGCTATGCTGATAGACGCGCACAACCATCCGAACTGGTGGGGGCACGACGGGCGGAAGATCCTGGCGAACATGGACGAGCAGGGCATCGACACGATGTGGCTGCTCACCTGGGAGTGCCGCGCCGTCGACTCCAGCCCGAAGCTCAATGACCACATGCCCCTAACGGGAGAGATCATCTCGCTGCGGGATGTGCTGTCCGTGGCCCGAGAGGCGCCCGACCGGTTCGTGCTGGGCTACGCGCCTGATCCCAAGCGGCCCGATGCGATCGATCGCCTGAAGGCGGCCGTCGAGATCCACGGGATCCGTATCGCCGGGGAACTGAAGGTGCGCCAGCTGGCGGATGACCCGGACGCCATTCGGATGTACCGCTACTGCGGTGAGGCGGGCCTGCCGGTCACGATCCACCTGGAGTACCCGATCGATCGGAAGGACCCCGCCGCGTGGTCCACCATGTGGTACGGCGGGAGCATCGACGCACTCGAGCGGGCCATCGTCGCTTGTCCGGACACCGTGTTCATCGGCCATGCCAAGGGTTTCTGGGCGCACATATCGGGCGACGATCTCGCCGACAAGATTCCCTCCCCGAAGGGACCGGTCCTGCCAGGGGGACGGGTACCGGAGATGCTGAGCCGATACCCCAACCTGTACGCCGACCTGTCGGGCAACGGCGTTCCTTCTCTGGAACGGGACCTGGGGTTCAGCCGGCAGTTCCTCATCGAGCATCAGGACAAGCTGTTGTTCGCTCGGGATCAGTTCCACACCCGGCTGATGGATCTGTTGCTGAGTCTGGACCTGCCTACCGATGTGTTCGAGAAGCTAACTCACAAGAATGCGTTGAAACTTTTGAAAGAGGAATGAGTCGCAGCTTCAATGGGACGCGGCTTGATGGTACCCGACTGTGCCGCGGATCCCCCCTTAGTCCCCCCTTTGCGCGCGGCAGAAGGCAGCCGCGCGCAAAGGGGGAGAGGGCATTTCGCGGGGCGATGCTCTAACCTACCATCGGCCATCGAGAAGGGGCCAACCATGAACGAGAAGATCCAGGAGGCGCGCGATGTGGCGCTCGAGCAGCTGAAGCCCAGCGAGAAGGACCTAGAGCACGGTCTGGAGCTTCACAAGGACGCCATCGTGTGCGACACCTACGGTTTCGCGCCGAGGGCGGCCGTGGACGGCGACGCGGTGTGGCAGGCGATCGAGGACGGTGCTTCCGAGGCCGAGCTCAAGGATCTGAATGAAGAGATGGGCATGACCCGGTGTGTGACGGACCCGGACGAGCGGCGGGAGTTCCAGGAGGCCTGGGAGGCCGCGGGGATGACGTGCATCTTCCAGAACGCCGGGGAGGAGTGCCAGGCACCGGAGCGTCTGATGAAACGGCTGGCACGCTTCACGTACGTGGCGGACATGATGCGTGACTTCATGGTTCGGGCCACGCTCCCCGACGATATCGTCTCCGCCAAGGAGCAGGGCAAGCACTGCTTCTACATGAGCGGCAACGGGGTGCCGCTCGCGCAGGATTGGATCACGCTGGAGGCGGAGCTGGGGTTCATCCGGATCTTCTTCCAGCTGGGCATGCGGATGATGCACGTGACCTACAACCGACGCAACATGCTGGGCGACGGCTGTGCGGAGCCGGCCAATGCGGGCCTGAGCGACTTCGGCAGGTCGGCCCTTGCTGAGATGAATCGCGTGGGTGTGATTGTAGACGTGGCCCACTCGGGATGGCAGACCAGCCTGGAGGCGGCTCAGGCATCGGAGCGTCCAATGGTGGCCAGCCACTCGGGGGCGTGTACGGTTAACGAGCACATCCGCTGCAAGCCCGACGAGGTGATTCGGGCGATTGTGGATACAGGCGGATACATCGGCATCTGCTGCATCCCCGCCTTCCTGGGCGGCACGGGTGACATCAACGCGCTTCTGGACCATATCGACTACGTGGCCAAGACCTACGGGACCGATCACGTGACGATCGGGACCGACACCGCCTACGGATCGCGGTTCGTCGAGGAACAGCGAAGGAAGGTATCCAGCACGAGGAGGGGCAGGCCCCGATTCGGCTACTTCTGGCCGCCAGATGCCTTCGACGACAAGTGGCGTCAACCCCACATGGTGAAGAGCGTGGCGTGGACGAACTGGCCGATGTTCACAGTGGGCCTGGTGCAGCGGGGATACTCCGATGAAGACATCCGGAAGATCCTGGGCGGGAACATGCTCCGTGTGGCGCGGGCCGTTCTTGACAATGTCTGACACGAATACGTGAGAGGTGCACGATGGTCCGGGTGGGATTTGTCGGGCTGGGACACAACGGCCTGGCGCATATCGAGGCACACCGGCGTGTGGGCAAGTCCGAGGTCACTGCGCTGTGTGATACGAATCCCGAACGCCTGGCGGAGGCCTCCCGGCGGTTCGGAATCGAGCGGACCTATGGCTCGGCGGAAGCGCTCTGCGTCGAGGCCGACATCGACGCGGTGAGCGTGAATACAGGAGACCCCTACCACGTCGAGCCCTTCGTGGCCGCGGTTGCGGGCGGCAAGCACGTCCTGGTCGAGAAGCCCCTGGCCAACAGTGTGGAGCAGATCGAGACGATGGTGGCGGCGGCCAGGAGCGCCGATCCATCGCTGAAGCAGGCCGTGGGCTACATCCTTCGATTCAACCCTCTCTTCGAGGCCGTCCACGAGATGTGCAGCCCGGGCCTTTTGGGCAGCATCTACTACATGGAAGCCGACTACATCCACAACCTGCTCTATCAGGCGAACCAGGTGGACACCCACACCGGTGTAAACTGGTACCTGGAGCAGGAGAGGCCGATCGTGGGTGGAGGCAGCCACCAGCTAGACCTGTTGAGGTGGTTCTCGGGTGCGCAGGTCGTGGAGGCAAGCGGCTACGCCAACCACGTGGCCTTCCCCGAGATGCGGAACGATGACTGCCAGGTGGCGCTCTTCAGGTTCGACAACGGTGCAGCTGCCAAGGTGGCCGCGCTCTATGGCCCTCGAACAGAGAGACCCGTGGCGTGCAACCTGAGGCTCTACGGCACGAAGGGGAGCGTGGAGCGGGATCAGGTCGCGATTGCAGGCGATGAGGAGGACGTGCATCCGTCCTTCCGGACCATCGAGGTGCCCGAGACGTCCGGCCATCCCTATGAACCCGAAATCGAGGACTGGTTGGACTCGATCCTCGAGGACGGGACGCCGCGCTGCAGCCTGTTCGACGGGGCGAACTCGACCGTGGCCGCCCTGATCGCGGCCGAGGCGATGAACACGGGCAAGGCCCTGCCGGTTCCCGTGTACTG
Source organism: Candidatus Latescibacterota bacterium (assembly GCA_030746455.1). The sequence continues at coordinate 2,301 of JASLMQ010000631.1, read as the reverse complement.
ATATCAGCGAGAGGAAGAAACTATGGATCTGATCAGTCATCCAGGGACGTTGTTGTTGCCGGCATCCTTTTGTGCCGTGTTGATGGTCCTGGCCCTGGTGCGCAGAGGGTGGTGCAATGATGTCGACCACCCCGTATATCCTGTCGAGGCTTCGGCGGACCGCATCACACGGCTCGAGGGGGCCGTGGCACCGCTGATGGCGCTGTCCGAGGACAGAATGGTCGATCTGGTTCCCGACCGCACGGGTTTCCGGTTCATGGGGTGTCCCAACTGCGACGAGGGGACGCAGGAGGGCCAGTTGTCTTGGTCGATCGAGGATCCGGATCGCGTACAGTGCCGGTACTGTGGCGTACGCCTTCCCAACGAGACCTATCCAGAAGATGGGACTATGCGCGTGCGGAATCCTCTGGGGGACGAGGTGGTGTATCCCTACTGGGAGGAAGAGACGGGGTACCGCTATCTGTTCAGCGCCAAGGGATGGAGGGAGGCCCGGGTCACCCTTTCGGGACGCTGCCAGGACCTGGGCGCACTCTATCAGATGACGGGAGAACGGGCGTACGCCCGGAGGGCCGTGCTGATCCTGGATGCATTCGCGCGCTACTATCCAGGATTCCTGGTAAGCAACGATCGAGCCTTCCAACAGAAAGGGTTCTTCCTGGAGCCTCCGTATCCCAACCACGGGGGTAAATGGGGACGATGGCGAGCCGACGAGATCCCGACCAACCTTGTGTACGCTTACGACTCGGTCCACACCAGCGGGGAGCTCGAGCGTCTAGCCGAGGAGACGGGGGTCGACGTGAAGTCGCGGATCGAAGAGGATCTTTTCCGGGGAGCGATCCGGCAGGACGGGTTCCATGGCCCGCAGTACGGGAACGCCAGTCCGCGCATCTACCATGGATATGCCGTGATCGGGCGCGTGATTGGGGATCCGTCCCTGGTCCACGAGGCCGTTCGCCGGAGCAAGGGGCTTTTCGAGCGCCGCTTCTATGCCGACGGGTTCTGGTGTGAGGGCAGCGTGGGGTATCACCGGATGACGATGGGCGGGATGCAGACAACGCTCGACGTTCTGCGGGGCCACTCCGATCCGCCGGGGTACGCGGATCCTGTGGACGGCACGCGATTCGACGATCTGGATGTCGAGAAGGAGATCGCCGTCATCGGCAAGGCGAGGCAGATCCTCGAGATCTGCCGCTATCCCGACGGACGCCGCATCACGGTTCACGATTGCCGCGGCGACTTCCAGGATCTCGCGGTCCCCGAGCGGTCGGCTCCTGCCCTGTTCACGGGGGTGGGTCACGCGTGGCTGGGCTGCGGCGAGGGTGAGAACCAGGTGCAGGCCCACCTCCACTTCTCGGGGGCCCACGGACACGCCCATGCTGACAACCTGAATCTGACCCTGTTCGCGAAGGGGCACGAGCTGCTGTCGGATTTGGGCTACACCCACACACGCTACCGGAAGTGGACGACGAGCACGCTGGCCCACAACACCGTCCTGATCGACGAGCGGGGGCAGTATGTCGAGAGGGATCAGGATCCCACCGAAGGTAGGCTGCTGGCATTCGAGACGGCCGTGGGCACCGTTCAGTGGGTGGAGGCCAGTGCGGAGCGGGTGTACCCCGGTGTGGCCAAGGAGTACCGCAGAACCGTCGCACTGATTCCTGCCCGGGAGGGCGATGCCTACGTGGTAGACCTGTTCCGGGTGGAGGGCGGCACACAGCACGACTGGGTGATTCACGGCAACGCCGATGCGGACGGCTCTGGCGAGGCCGACGTGTCCCTGGAGCCGTTCGGTGACCACATGCTGCCCGGCGCAGCCGTACGGTATCCCGCTCACGAGCGGGACGAGGGGGAGGCCGAAGGCCGCGACTCGAGCTACATGTTCTTCCAGAACGTCTCGCGGGCAGAGGCACGGAACGGCGTGAGGGTCGGGTTCGGCATCGAGAACGCCGGGGTCGGGGTACGGGCCCATTTGCCCACCCTATCCGATGCCGAGGTCTTCCTCGGCGACGCGCCGTCCCTGCGCCGTTGCTGGGAGAACGATGCGTTGGTGGACCAGTACCGGATGCCGATCTTCCTCGCTCGCAGGCGAGGGGAGCATCCCCTGCGGAGCTGCTTCGCTGCCGTGCACGAACCCTACGGCAAGGACCCGTTCCTTGAGCGCGTGACCGCGGATGTCGTCTCCGAGGATGAGGACCACGTCTGTGTCTCCGTTTCCTACGGCGGAGTGACGGATATCCTCATACATACGGGAGCGAGCTCGGCAGGTGAAGCGTCGATTGGAGGGATGTGGCTGCGGGGTGA
>JASLMQ010000630.1 GCA_030746455.1 Candidatus Latescibacterota bacterium | reverse complement strand
GACGGCGGCTCCCCAGGCATCTTGATCAAGATGCAGTTGTGGGCAACGGTCTGCGCGAAGTAGTTCTGCAGGTTGTCTGTATTGCCCTGGCGCGTGCCCGTGTCAAGCGCGAGATGCCCGGACCTGTAGATAGTGAAGTGGGTGGCGTCGTAATGGCGATGACTGCGGAGCGACCCATCGCAAGCGAAAAGGGCGTAGGTGTCATCGTCGCCGCTGCCAGAGCGCATGAAGAGCTGGCCCATACGTCTGAAGAACCGGGCCGGTGGCAGCCTGTCGGGGCGGCTGGCCCGTGGCGCCTGCTCGAGCCGGGACAGCAAGAAGGGGTAGACCGACCACTTGCGGGTGGTGAAGTCGCCGCCCGCCAAGTCGCGCACATATCTCGCCAGCGCGGCGCGATCGGGATCGGCCTCGCCGTAGAGATGCATGATGTGCGACATGTGGGTGTACATAGATCCCAGGTGAAGCCTGTTATCGACGTGGGGTGTGTCGCCATATCCGAACTCGAGGCCGCCGGGCAGCCAGTTCCAGAATACGTAGCTCGGAAAGAGGCTGATGTAAGGCCAGTTGAGGGATATGTCCTCACCTGTGGCCGAGAGCCAGGTGTGAAGGAAGTTCCACTCGGCAAAAGGATACTCGCCGAAGGCGTAGCCCAGGGTAGGAGACGCAGAGCCACCGTCCTCGCCTGAGGTCTCGGCGCGGTGGGCGAGCAGCCTCATGTTGGCCTCGTAACCCCGGGTCAGGTAATCGAGGGCCCTGTCGTCGTCGACGCCCCCACCGTGGAGCGCCAGGCCGGCGAACCAGGCGATGCTGGGGGCACCGTAGAAGCCGCTGGTGTGGTCGCCGCTGTTGCGTCGGAGTATGCCGGGTCTGTCCAGCGCCTCCTCGGTGTGGTCCAGCAGTCGGAGGCCGATCTCGCGGCGCTCTTCGGGGGTGAACTCGTCCCAGAGCCAGTCGATAACTGCGAAACATGACGCGCGGCTAGAGCCGTACCAGTTGACCTCCTGGTTCCGCTCGTAGCAGGCGTGGTAGTACTCGGCACTGGCGCGCAGCTTGGTCTTGATGTCGGCGAGGCGCGACGGACTGGGATCGAGGCGATAGACGAGGGCCGAGCTCATGAGCTGGTGGCCCCAATCGGCGATCTCGACGGCGGTTCCGGGCAGGGGGCCAATGGGCTCGACATTGGCCGTGGGCGGATAGGGAGGACCGTCGGCGTGTTCCCGGGTCCGATCGAGCTGGTCTGCCATGACGCCGGTTGCCCTCTGCGCGACCTCGGGCCAGGTGTCTGCGTTGAAGAAGAGGCGAGGATGATCGCCGCGAATGCGCGACAGCCACTGTGCGTCGCAATCCGGTGCACTCATGTAGGAATCTCCGGCTTCAGTACGCTACCGGCTCGAACGCTCATAACCGGCTCCCAGCAGCCGCCCGGGCGCTCGACGCCGAGGGAGTCGCAGAGCGGGGCGGCATCGGGTCTCCATCCAAGGACGGCCAGATCCGCGCACGACCCGGCAGCAAGGCTTCCGGTGTCGTCCTGCAGACGAAGGATCTCTGCGGGCCTGGCGGTGGACCGGGCGAAGGCCTTTTCCTCGGGCATGCCCACGGCGATCAGCTTGGAGAGTGTGCGAGGCAAGTCGTGGACCGGTGCGACCCCAAGGTGTCGCCGGTAGAAATCGCTGGAGATGGTGTCGGGGTAGAATCCGTCGGCGATCGCTGCCTCGGCGACATCGAAGCTGAAGGAGGCAATGCCGTGCCCCACGTCGAACAACACGCCCCGCTCACGGGCGGCCCAGACACAATCCCGCACATAGCCGTCCTCGATGATCCCCTCGGGCCGTCCGTGGAAGCAGTAGGTGACGACGTCCCCCGGCCGAAGGGCCGCAAGCTGTGCGTCGAGCGAGCGATCGGGCTCGCGGCGTGTTCCGAAGAGAAAGGGCAGACCCGTCCGGTCGGCCACGACGAGGCCCCGATCCCACACGGCATCCGGATCGGTCTCTCCGCAGCTGATGAGGGAGGTGTTCAGCGAGATCCCCCAGATCCCGTTCCCTTGGGACTCGACTGCGCGGATACAGGCCTCGACATCGGCGTTGTCGAGGTCTTCGAAACAGCCGGAGGACCCGGTCTCGCCGGAAGCAGCGAGATTCAGGGCCATCAGGACGCGCGTGTCCGAGCCCTGCACGACGTCCTCGTGGTAACGGCCCCAGTTGAGGGCCCCGGCGTCCCCCTGCGACATGACCGTTGTGGTTCCCCGGGGGAGTAGATGCGTATCGGGGTCGATGCCATACTTCGAATCCTGGAGACCGGGGTGGGCGTGCAGGTCGACGAGACCCGGGAGGACCAGGCCATCGGGGAACTCGAGGGTCTCGCACGCCTCGCCCGGGACCTCGGGACCCGAGGCGACGATGCGCCCGCCGAGAACGGCCACACCGCCGGGGCCGTCTAGGCCGGTGGCGGCGCAGAAGAGCCGTCCGGAGGAGATAAGCAGATCATACTCGGGCATTCTGCTGAGATCACTCCCGATTGGACTGGTATGAGCCAGGCGGATGGGGTCGGGGGGTCGCCGACGGGATGCGGGGGAATATAACCTCAGGTGGCGGTGGCGTCAACTTCAGGACGCGGGGAGCCGTGGATGCAAAGTTGACTTGAAGGAGTAGGGGAAGTAAATTATCTGATGAGGGCGCGGATGGACCTCCTATCCGGGAGATCCAGGATGGGCGCCGCCCTTGGTTGATGACTCTATAGGTATTGCGGACGGTCGCGCCTGCCGGGGCGCGGCTTCTTGCTTGTGTACGAGAGGAACAGACTATGGTGAGGCATTTCCTTTTGGCGATCGCCATCCTGGGCGTGACCCTGGTCCCGACGTCATCCCGGGCTCAGACCATCGAGGATGCCGATTTCGACGGCAATGGGATAGTGGACTTCGCTGATTTCTCTGCCTTTGCCAGGGCGTTTGGGTCCACTGAGTCCCAGTACGATCTCAATGCCAACGGGCGGGTCGATTTCTCCGATTTCCCGTTGTTTGCCGTCTTCTTCGGCAAGGAAGTACCATCGGGTTCTGGCTCCAGGACTCTCACTGTAGGTCTGCCCGGTGGCGTGGCGCTAGAGCTTGTGAGGATCGAGCCCGGGACCTTCTTGATGGGGACGACCGAGACCCAGAAGCTGAACCTGAAGTCTCGGCAGCTCTGGCAAGATCTCTACTACAAAGATGAGCTTCCCGCGCATAAAGTCACGCTCACCCGTGCGTACTATATAGGTATATACGAGGTGACCGAAGGGCAGTGGAAATCCGTTATGAGTCAGCAGCAGAGACCCTATCACGGGGATCGCCCGGTGATGAATGTGTCCTGGGAGGATGTCCAGGAATTCCTGGACAAGCTGAATACCTCTGCGGGGGCCGCATCCTATCGGTTGCCAACAGAAGCCGAGTGGGAGTATGCGTGTCAGGCAGGCGCAGAGACGCTCTGGTCGTTTGGGGATATTGAGCGTCGACTTCAGAGCTACGCCTGGTACTACGACCCGACCAATGTTAGTGAGGGCAGATACGTCGAGACTACGAATGGAAGTGCAGGTAATAACTCCGGTGGTAACAGCGGAATCCTGATTAGCACAACGTATGTGCCACCCCACTACCTGGGCCCTAGCAGGCGCCAGGAAGTCGGAGGGAAGAAGCCAAATCCCTGGGGTATCTATGATATGCATGGCAACGTCTCCGAATGGGTGCAGGATCGGTATTCAGAGGGCTACTACCGGACCTCCCCAAAGACCGACCCGACAGGTCCTGGCACACAGACGGGATACCGTGTTGTCCGTGGTGGCTGCTACTCCCAGGGCGCCAGTTGGCTCAGATCGGCCTGCCGTGAACCCATAAAGCCATCTGAAGGCTTCGATACCATCGGTTTCCGTCTGGTCAGAGAAATCCAATGAGAACGGGTGCAGAGCGCGGCAAGCCCGGGCCGGCAGCCCCCGGTCAGGTGTTGGCGAGGGGGCGCACTGACGTACGGTCCGGGCTTCATCCGTTTGTGGCACTGGTGCTTGCGAGTCTGGTTGTGGGGTGCCAGGAGCGTCCCGTCGTAAAGGTCTCGGGAGCTGTTCAGCGTCCAGGTGACTATGCCTACCAGCGGGAGTGGCTTCCGGTGGACTACGTCACGGCAGCGGGGGAGACCCTCTCCGAAGCGCACGTGTCCAAAGCCTATCTGAGACGCGCCAAGGAGGACACAGCCGGGTTCAAGACGATAGTATACGGCGATGTCCAGCGCTGGCCGCTCGACCGGGCCCCCTTCCCGATGCCCGGGGCCCGGGATCCAACAGCGGCCCGGAGGTAGACAGGTACCTGTGCAGTGTCGGACGACAACCCGGGGATCCGTGGTGCGCGGCCCTGGTGTACAGTTGCATTCAGTAGGCGTGGATCCGCAGGCACGGGGGCTGGGATGAGTATGAGGGTGCACCGCCCGTGCCATGCCCCAGGACGGCCTACACGCCGCGGGTCTGGTCGTGGGCTCAGCAGCAGGGACCGGAATACTGGGTGTCACCCACGGACGTGCACCTGGGCCGCGAGGTCCCCGACGGTGCCCTGTTCCTGCTCTACGGGAAGGTGGGGGACATCGAGAGGGTGAACCACGTGGGATTCGTCGAATACCACAGCCCGGTCGACCAGGTCGTGCACACGGTCGAGGGCAACACCAACCCCGCCGGCAGCCGAGAGGGTGGCGGCGTGTTCAGGCGGGAAAGGCGGTTGGGAGGGATATACAGGTTCGTGCTGTCCTGGACCTGAAGGCCAGACAACTCCTGGTCCTAGAAGAGAAGCGGCGCCAGCCTTCCTGGCTAGTCCCGCTTCTGCGATATGGTGACCGAAGCCTCCATCAGTGTCATCTACAGGGGGAACCTTGCTCAGATGTCAGGATTGCCGTATCTTTGCCCGCTCAAAGCGACAAAAGGGGAAAGAGGCGCTATGCAAGAGAATGAGGAGTGCGTGATTCGCAACCCATTCCGCGTCCACCCCCTCTGGGAGCCCTTCCTACTCAGTACAACGAGATCGACTTAAGGAACCCTAATGACTGGCAGAGACCCAATGGGGGAGGGGGTTGGAAACGCCCAGTACATTCAAGCGGTGAAGGACATCTTCTCTACGATAACGCCAACATACGATTTCCTGAATCGACTTCTAAGCGGTCGTAGAGACGTTGCCTGGCGGAAGTCCATGGTTGCGGAAATGGACTTCTACCAGACCTATCGGTATCTGGATGTGGCGGCCGGGAGTTGTGACGTGATGATTCGCTGTCTGAACGTTCACCCGGAGGTGAGAGCCGTGGGCGTGGATTTCGTGTCTGAGATGATCCATAGAGGCAAGGAGCGCTTGAGAAGGGCAAGTGCAGGGAACCGGTCCGAAGTCTATCTAGGCGACGCTACGGATCTCCCGTTTCTGGATCATACGTTTGATGTATCGGGAATCGCATTTGGGATCAGGAACATACCCCAGAAGGCCAGAGCCCTCTCAGAGATGGCCCGGGTTGTGGTACCCGGTGGTCAGGTCATTGTTCTTGAATTGACCATGCCAGAGAACCCGATCCTCAGTGCCATCTACACGCTCTACCTTACGCAATTGCTTCCTCGCCTCGCAGGTCTTTTC
>JASLMQ010000629.1 GCA_030746455.1 Candidatus Latescibacterota bacterium | reverse complement strand
ATTCTCCTGGAGGCCGACTGCTTCCACGCCCCGATGGCATCCGAAACGCTCGACCTGGCCGCCGAATGGACGGGCGATCCCACCGTCGAGGAGATCCGCCGGGCCAAGGAGACCGGCCGCCGCCGAGCCATCGGCTCCACGGTCCACGACGGGGTGGGCCTTGCCATCCTTCGAACGCCGGAGGCCCCCGAACGGGCCGCCGCCGGCATATTCTACGGCGACACCACGGGCCACCGGCACCGCGATCTCCTCGACGTACAGCTCTTCGCCTTTGGGAGACCTTTTCTGGCCGACCTCGGCTATCCCCAATCGTGGGCCAGCCGCTCGATCTGGGAAGATCACTGGGCGACGCACAACGCGGCCTGGGGAGAGCTTGCCGACGGCAGGGCCTCAAGCGTGGCCGGACGCGGCCGGCTTCTGAGGTCGCTCTGTGTCGACGGTCTTCAGATCCTGGATGTCGAGGCCTACCGCTGGACAAGGGACGATGCGAGCGGGCGCTGGATCCGGCCCGGCGTGACCTTCCGCCGTCTCATTGGGCTCCTCGAGACCGATGGCGAGGGCGTGGCCCTCATCGACTTCTCCCGGGTCGTCGGCGGCGCCTGCCACTGGCGGACCTGTCGGGGGCTGGAGGGAACGTTCCAGTCGAGCAACGCGGGCCTGCGATCCCGTGCAGGCACCGTGGCCGATCCTGGCGGCAGCCGGGGCGATACCGGCAACCTGTCCCACCCCGACTACACCGTCTTCGCCTATATGGATGAAGTTGCAGCAGGGCCTCCGCCCCCCACCTGGGAGGGCACGTGGCACTCCGAGGTGGAGTCCGGTGTCTGCCTGGACCTCTATCAGATCGACGCCGACCCTGGATCCGAGCTGCTTTCCGCGCGGGCCACCGCCGTGATGGGAACGCCCGAGGAATCCAGCTACTGCCACCGGGTCCTGCTCTGGCGGCGCGAGCCCAGCGGGGCCGAAGACGTCACATCCGTCGACCTCGTCTTCGAGCCCCGGATCGGCGAGCCCACCCTCGCCAGCGTGCAGACCATCACATCGCCATCGGCGACCGCGGGCGGCGTCGCGATTACGACACGTGGTGGTCGGGAGCTCTCGCTCTACTGGGCCCCCGATGCCGGCCCCGATGACCCAACAGAATTCGGCGACGGAACCCGGCTGGAGGGAGCGCTGGCCGCATCGCTGGACGGCAACACCTTTGCCGTTGGCACTAGCGGCCTGCACCGACACGGAAAAACCTTCCGCTTTGAGGGGGCCAGGCAGGCGGGACATATCACCGCTGTGGACCGGTCGGCCTGCGCAATCGAGGTCGAGGGCATTGCGGGTATCGCGGTGGGAGACCGGATCGTGATCAACCCGAGCGGACGAGGTCACAACTACCGCGTAGAGGCCGTCGATGCCTCTGACCACGGCACGGCCCGTCTCGAGCTTGATGTGACCTCTGTCCTGGGCCGGTCGAGCCTCGGCTCGGCCCTTGGGGACACGCTGGAGCTCGACTTCCCAATCCTCGCCCGGACGGGGAACCTGCACGGAACCCGCGTGGAGGCCGATCCTGAGGGCGTCTGGGCAGAGATCGCCGAAGCCTGCAACCCGACCCGTGGGCGAACCCGGATCCGGATCGACCCCGGGAAGGGCAATCCGGAGGCGGTCCGCGCCCTGGAGCCGGGAGCGTGGGTCCAGGGCGTGGACTACGTCGTGGGAGACGAGCTCCTGTACGAACCGGTCCTCCGGGGTTAGGCGGCCTCAAGAACCTGCGCGACGGAACGGAATTTGCGGGTCCCTGATACCGGAGTTGTCAAGCCCATCAGATTTACCGATACTTTGGTACAGATGTTGACGGGATCCTACAACTGGGGAAGTGATTCGATGCCACGCACGCACCACATCGCGGTCTGGTTCTGCAGCATCTTCTGCCTGAGCCTTGGGGTTGTGCGTCCGTCGTGGACGCAGACCCTCGAGGAGCTCCGTGCCAAGACCTGGGAGACCTATTCGACCGCCCTCTCGCAGGGCAAAATCCCGCCCGAGCTGCTGGCCCTGCGGACGCAGCTCTCGGACCGAAACGCGGCTGTCCGGACCCAGGCCGTGCAGTCCCTCAGCCTCATCGGCGGGCCGATGAGCGCCCTTCTCCTCTACTGGGCCATGGAGGACAGCCTCGAGGGGGATCGCGCGATACGGATCGAGGCCGCCAAGGGACTCGGCGACATCGGTGGCCGTCAGGCGCTCGAGGTGCTGGGCATCGGCCTGACCGACCGGGATGCGTCGGTTCGCAAGCGAGTCGTCCAGGCCTTGCGCTGGGCGGGGACCGTGTTCGCGGTACCCTACATCCAGGAGGCCGTCGAGAACGACCGCGCCGTCGACGTGCGGCTTGAAGGCGTCAGGATGCTGCGCAAGATCGGTACGCAGTTCAGCATCTTTCCCCTTCAGAACGCCCTGATGGGCGACCGAGACATGGGCGTGCGCCTGGCCGCCGCCGATGCCCTCGGCGAGGTCGGCAAGAAGGAACGCGATGTGGCGAAGTATCTGGGTCAGGCCCTCAGGCAGGAGAGGAATGCCGGCGTGAAGATGGAGATCGTGAAGTCGCTGGGCCTTGTCCGCGACCGCACCGGCGTGCCCTATCTGCAGGAGGCCATGCAGGACCGGGACCTCACCATCCGCCTGCGGGCAACCGAGGTCTACGGCCGCGTCCTGGGATTGCAGTAACGGCTCACGACCGGGAAGCGCCAGGAGTTCGCATTGCGAGGTCGGGCGACGGAAGGCATCGGGTCGCACGACCCCACCGGAGGCAGAGTCCATGCCGGACGAATCGCCCCGTTGGTACTTGCGCTTGGGTGGGGACACGGACGGTCCCCTAACCACGGACGACATCTGGTTCCTGCTGGCGCGCAAGCGTATCGACGGCGGCACCTTTATCTGGCACAGAGGGATGGATTCCTGGACCCGCATCCGGGAACTCGAGGAGTTCCAGCCGAAGGGCAAGGAGAAGGCAGCCGCCGAGCCGGCCCCCTCTCCGTCCGCACCCGCGGCAGCGTCTGCCGAGCCAGCCGCTGCGGCCGGGTCGACGGCCCCCTCGCGCCGCTTCGCCCGAAAGCTGCTTGCCCTGATCCTGGCCCTGGCCCTCCTCGGGGGCGGCATCTACTGGGGCGCGCTGCGGGGTTCGGATGACGATGCGGGTGCCGAACCGGCGGCGAAGAAGGCGAGCCGCCTTGTCGAGAAGATCGCAGAGAGGGAAGACCCCAAGGCCGAGTCCGCCCTGGTGCAGATGGGTGGGCCGGCCGTTCCTGTTCTGCTCCAGGTCCTGGCCCCGGAAGTACCCGAGGTGCCTCCCGAGCGCATCCGCCGCGTGCTGCTCGCCATGGGACCCGTCGCCGTCGGCCCCATGGCGGCCGTCCTCCAGGAGGGGGAGGCGCCGGCGCCGCTTCGTGTCTTCATCGTACAGGTGCTGGGCGACATCGGGGGGAACTCCGTGGTTCCCGTCCTGATTGCCGCGCTGGGCGATCCCGCGGCACCCGTGCAGTCGGAGGCCGTCCACGCACTGGGTGGGCTCGGAGAGCGGATCGGCCCGTCGCTCTTGAACCACCTGACGAGCCCCATACACGATGCAGGTCCCCAGGCACGACGGAATGTGGCGAAGGCCCTCGCTCCTCACGCGGAGCCCGACATGGCTCCCCGCCTCCGGCAGGCCGCCGCGCTGGAAAGGGACCCGGAGGTTCGCAAGAAGCTGAACCAGATCCTCGAGCGCGTGTCCGGCGACAGGACCCCTCCGGCCCCCCCACAAGCGGCTGCTCCGCCCGCGCATCCCCCGTCCTCTCCTGCCACGGCCGCCCCGCCGGTACAGCAGATTCCGGCCGCGGCCGCACCGCCGCCCCCTCCGGTGAACGTCAACGTCAAGGCGTCGGCCGAGGCCAAGGCAACGGTTCCAGATGGGTCCGAGCCGAAGCCGGAATCCTCGGACCCGACCGCGGCCCAGGAACATGCCGACCGCGCGTCGAAGCACATGGAGCGTGGCGAGAAGGACAAGGCCCTCGAGGAGTACAAGAAGGCCTATGCGCTCAATGCCATCCCGGCGTACTACTTGATCATCCTTGAGCTTGAGGGCGAGGCGACCGAGGCCCCATCCGAGACGGCGGAGCCGCCTCCCGAGCCGGAGCCGGAGCCCCTGTCAATCACGCTGGCCGAGGTGCATCAGGCGCTGTCCGATCACAGGGAAGACATCGGGCAGTACAGAGATGCGGTCGGAGTCTGGCGGGGCCGACTCCCCCATCTGTCGCCGCTGGCACAGGAAAGAGGCAGGGAGCAGTACCTCGTCCTGGGCGACACGGAGGGCCTCGACTTCGTCGCCTCGCTACCCGCCGGTGCGTCGCGGGCTCGGAGTCTGGAGCCCAACGCTCCCCGGGTGTGGAAGGGCAGGCTGGAGGGCTTCAAGGTCGTGCGGCGGGAACAGGGCTCCCGGGTCCTACCCGTCCTGCAGGTGGATGAGCTATAAAAGGCCCGCACGGAATTGAATGCAAAGGGCCCCGCACCGTCACGCGGGGCCTTTCGTCTGATCGCGTTGTCGTGTTACACATTCAAGAGGGAGCGACCGCTATGGACCGGCACACGACAGGACTCTTGGTCCTCCATCGCACAGGCGCTCGGCAGCGACGCGCTGGACCGCTACACGCGCGCCCATCTCGAGGAGGCCGCCGCGCACATCGACGCCGCATTGGAGGCCAGCATACAGCGCTCGGTGGGTGGCTAGCCCGCTCGGGTGCTCAGGACCTTGCCAGCATCTCGCCGATCCGTGTCACAACTGTCTTGATCTCCTCGCTGACGTCCCCCGTGCCGGAAACGACCAGGTCCGCGTGGGCCTCGCCGGGCTCAACGAACCGATCGTGCATCGGCCGAGCCGTGGCGTGGTACTGCGCCATCACCGAGTCCAGGCTTCGTCCTCGCTCCCTTACGTCTCGCTCGATCCTCCGCGCCAGCCGCGTCTCCTCACTTGCATCCACGAAGACCTTCAAGTCCATTCGCTCGCGTAGAGCCGGCTCGGCGTAGATCAGGATCCCCTCTACGACCACAACCGCCCGGGGTCTGACCTCGGCCCCTTCCCCCATCCGCCGGGTGTGGCTCTCGAAGTCGTAGACCGGGATCCGCACCGTCTCGCTCCTCTCAAGCGCATCAAGGTGCGCCACGAGCAGCGTCGTCTCAAGTGCATCGGGATGGTCGAAATTGGTCTGCGCCCGCTCTTCCAGGGGCAGATGCGCGAGGTCCCGGTAGTAGGCGTCGTGCGGAAGCACGAGGGCCCGGTCTGCTCCCAGGCGGTCGAGGACCCCCTTCGCCAGCGTCGTCTTGCCCGACCCGGTTCCTCCTGCAATGCCCACGATGCAGCTTGTACTCATTGGTCAGTTCCCTGAGTCCTGCCTCGTATCCCACTGCCCTCGGTCCGACCCCTGAACGCTTGACACCGTTCGACGCGAAGGGTATCATGGTGCCGCTCTGATCAGATCATCACCAGCAGGCAAAGGAGATGGTTCCCAATGGCAAAGCCCAGCGACATCCGGATCTGCAGCGTCGATGTCTCCCTTGAGGAACACCCGTACCGAACGCCCCTCAAGTTCGGCGGCGTCGTTGTGGCAAACGCCGTGCTGATGAACGTCACGATCGAAGCCGAAAACGGCTCGGGATCCTGGGCCAGCGGGTTCGGCTCCATGCCCCTGGGCAACGCCTGGGCCTTCCCGTCGCAGAAGGTGACGAATGACGAGACGCTCGAGGCCATGAAGCGCCTGGGCGATCGGATGGTGGAGGTCACCCGCGAGGTCACCGACGTGGGACACCCCATCGACCTGATGTTGCCCCTCGAGGAGCGCTTCTTCGAGCTCGCTGACGGTCTCACCCGGGAGATGGGGCTCGCGGACCCGATCCCCAAGCTCTGCGCCCTGGTCACCGCCAGTCCCATCGACGCCGCGCTTCACGACGCCTTTGGCAAGGCCAACGGTATCAACGCCTACAACGGGCTCGACGCCGATGCCATGGCACACGACCTGGCCCACTATCTCAACGACGATTTCAGCGGTGAGTACCTCGACCAATATACCTCGCGCGAGCCCAAACCGCGTATGCCGCTTTACCACCTCATCGGGGCGCTCGATCCGCTCACCGATGCCGACCTCGAGACCCGGCTAGACGACGGGCTGCCCGAGACGCTTCCCGAGTGGATCCATGCCGACGGGCTCACGCACCTCAAGATCAAGCTCAACGGCGACGACCTGGAATGGGACGTGGCGCGCGTCTGCAGCATCGATCACGTGGCTGCCGAGACCCAGGCCGCCAGAGGGATCGACACGTGGGTCTACTCGCTCGATTTCAACGAGAAATGCCAGAACGTGGATTACCTGCTCGACTTCCTCGCGCAGGTCAAGGAGCAGCAGCCCACCGCGCTGGATCGGGCCGCCTACATCGAGCAACCGACGGCTCGCGACCTGAAGGCCAACCCCGAGAACAAGATGCACCGTGCCGCCGAGATCCTGCCGGTGGTGATCGACGAGTCGCTCGAGGACTTCGAGACGCTCCTGCTCTCGCGTGAGCTGGGTTACTCGGGCGTGGCCCTCAAGGCCTGCAAAGGGCAGTCGCAATCGCTGCTGCTGGGTGCCGCTGCCCAGAAGTACGACATGTTCCTCTGCGTGCAGGACCTCACGTGCCCGGGCGCCTCGTTCCTGCACTCGGCGGGGCTGGCCGCTCGGATCCCAAGCGTGACGGCCATCGAGGGCAACTCGCGACAGTATTGTCCCGGGGCCAACGTGGAGTGGGCGAAGCGCTTCCCCTCGGTCTTCGAGATCACCGACGGCACCGTCGGCACGGCGCGCCTGAACGGAAACGGATTGGGCCACTAGGGGAATTGGAATGTGATCTCTTTTGGGCAGTGAACACACCGCCTCCCCGAGTGATCGTGCGTGATTCCCAGGGCATCACGCACGATTGTATCGAGGGGGCGTCGCCCCTACATTGCATAGGTCAACACCTCCATGCGTATCACCCAAACCGACCTCGAGATCCAGCGCGAGCCCTTCGCGCGCCCCTTCGCGTTCAAGGGCTCGGCCTTCCACGAGAAGTGGAACCTCGTGGTCCGGCTGCGGGACGACCAGGGCAATGAGGCGGTGGGCCTGGGCGGCCTCGCCGTCCTCTGGGCCGACGCAGCCGTGTTCGAGGCCCACACCGAGGTGGGCGGCAACGTGCTGATGACGGCGCTCCTGGAACACGCCCTCCAGCTGGTGAAGGGCCGGGACTACGCCGATCCCATCGCGATGCTGGATGACCTGCTTCCCCAGGTGCACGACTACGGCAGGTCCGTCACGGCCAATCCCGACCTCCGCCTCACCTTCAGCCTCATCTCCCTCGTCGCACTGGACAACGCCGCCTGGCTGGTCTACGCGAAGCAGAATGGGATCACCTCGTTCGATGACCTGATTCCCGAGCCGTACCGCCCTCACTTCGCGCACAGGCAGTGCCGACTCGCCGTCGTCCCGCTCATTTCCTATGCCTTGCCCGATCGTGTGATCGCGACCGTCCTCGATGACGGCGCCGCCGTGCTCAAGATCAAGATCGGCCAACCCGGCACCGAGTCGGAGATGCTCTCCAAAGATATCGACACGCTCTCCCGAATCCACGGCATCGTCGACAATCGGGAGACCCCGCTGACCGACTCGCGACGGGTCCTGTACTACCTGGACGCCAACGGCCGGTACACGCAGAAGGACAGCATCGCACGGTTGCTCGACCATGCCGGGAAGATCGGCATGCTGGAGCGCGTGATCATACTCGAGGAACCGTTCGACGAGGCCCTGGAGATCGACGTGTCCGATCTACCGGCCCGGTGCGCCGCTGACGAGAGCCTCCACAGCGTGGCCAACGTCACGGGCCGGATCGCCCAGGGCTACACGGCGGTCGCGCTCAAGCCGGCGGGCAAGACCCTCTCCCTCACCTTACAGAAGGTCCAGGTCGCAGCGGAGGCAGGGGTGCCGTGCTTCGTTGCCGACAACGCCTGCGTGCCCGTCCTGGTCGAGTGGAACAAGAACGTAATCGCTCGGCTCCCCGCGTTCCCCGGGGTCAAGGGAGGGCTCCTCGAGTCCAACGGCCCGGAGACCTACGCCACTTGGCCGCAGCTCCTGGACGCCTACCCGCTCCCCAACGCGTCGTGGCTTAGGCCTCAGTCGGGCGCCTTTGAGCTCGATGACGAGTACTATGCTCAAAGCGGCGGGATCTTTCTCAAGCCTGCGGCCTACAGCGACCTCTTCAAGCGCTCAGGGGATCACTGACTTGGGCCAGGACAGGCAGACCACGGACGACGGACCACCGACGACCGAGGCCATCGCTATGGCATCCGGATCTCTCGAGGGGAAAGTTGCGATCATCACTGGCGGAAGCGCGGGAATCGGGCGGGCGTCGGCGATCGCTTTCGCCCAAGCCGGGGCGCGCGTGGCCGTGGCCGACATCGACCGCGCCGGTGGCGAGGAGACGGTCGACCTCATCGAGCGAGACGGCAGCGAGGCCTTGTTCGTCGAGACCGACGTCTCGGACGCCCTTCAGGTCGAGTCCCTGGTCGCGGAGACCGTGAAGGCCTTCGGCCGCCTCGATTGCGCGCACAACAACGCCGGGGTCATCGTGGGAGGAGGCCCAACAGCGAAGGCGACGGAAGAGGAGTTCGACCGCACCGTCGCGGTCAACCTCAAAGGTGTCTGGCTGTGCATGAAGTACGAGATCCCGGCGATGCTCCAGGCCGGCGGCGGCTCGATCGTCAACACCTCATCCGGCGCGGGCCTCGTGGGTGAGCCGGGTCTGGCGATCTACTCCGCCACCAAGCACGGCATCATCGGGCTCACCCGGTCCAGCGCCATCGAGTACGGCACGTCCAACATTCGGATCAACGCCATCTGCCCGGGCATCACGCGCACGGCCATGGCGCGCAACGTGGCCGAAGACCGAATCCGCGCACGGGTACCGATGGGCAGGCTCGGGGATCCCGCGGAGATCGCCGACGCCGTGGTCTGGCTGTGTTCGGACGCGGCGTCATTCGTCACCGGTCACACGCTGTCGGTCGACGGTGGCCTTGTCATCCAGTAAGGGACACGAACATGCAAACACCACATGGTGTGAAATACGAGGCCTATCGGCCCTCGGTGATGGGCCGAAACGGGATGGTCAGCTCGGCCCACCCCTTGGCATCGCAGGCCGGGATACAGGTCCTGATGGCGGACGGGAACGCCATCGATGCCGCCGTGGCCACCGCAGCCGCCCTGGGCGTGGTTGAGCCCCAGAGCTCGGGCATCGGCGGGGACGGCTATCTCCTCATCTACAGGGCGGAGGACCAATCCGTCACGGGCGTCAACGCCACCGGCGCGGCTCCCCTCGCGGGCACGCGGGAGTTCTATCTCGAACGCGATGGCATCCCCATGCGCGGGATCCTGAGCGTGTCCGTGCCCGGGCTCGTGGACGGGTGGTTCCTCGCGCACCAGCGCTACGGCAATCTCCCGATCGACAAGGTTCTGGAACCCGCCATCTCGTTGTGCGAGAACGGCTTTCCGGTCAACCACAAGTTCGCGGGATCCCTCGCCGCCCAGGCCGAGACCTTCGCGTCAGACCCCTACACGCGCGCCGTGTTCACCGACGACGGCGCGCGCTTCAAGCCCGGTGCCATCCTCTACCAGAAGGACCTCGGCCAGACGCTGCGCACCCTCGCTGCCGAGGGCAGCCGCGCGCTCTACGAAGGCCGGATCGCGCGCGAGATCGTCCGGTTCGGCAAGGCCTACGACGGTCTCTTCACGGCCGAGGACCTGGCCCGCCATCACTCCCACTGGGCCGATCCAATCTCCACGGACTACCGCGG
>JASLMQ010000628.1 GCA_030746455.1 Candidatus Latescibacterota bacterium | reverse complement strand
CTCATCTGCCTCTGAGACCGCCCTGCGCATGCCCAAGGCAAGAGTCCACAGGAAAGCCGGATGCGGGAAAACCGCCCGTCCGGTTTGACGAGGGGGAGGGGCTACTCACCCCTCTCTACTCTACCGCTTTTCGTAGTTCCCAGGTTTTGTCGCATCAAGGTTAGGCTTCCATATCGGTGGTGTCGTTGGCAGCCTCTCTCTTACGCCGAGCCCGCTCCTTGCGTTTCTCCAGCTTCCGAAGCGTCCTTCGTCCCCGCTTCTTCCACCGGTTGTAGTTCAGGTCCAGCCCCGGCGTGCTCTGGTCGCTGTAGGCCAGCGTCGTCAGGAACTCCATCACCTCGTCGGTCTTGCCACCGATGAGATTCACCGCGCTCGGGCGTCCGGCGTTCCCGACCAGCTCCTGGTGGTACCGATGGATGATGTTGTCGATCTGAATCATCTTCTGGCGCGCGGTCTTGGCCTTGGGGTACTGCTCAAGGTACTCCCGAATGAACGGCTCGATGCCTCCCAATCCCAGCTTCTTCTTCCTTGTCGAATTGGCATAGGCCTCCCACAGAATCTCCCACCCGCAGTCCGGACACCGGAGCATCTCGTCTTTGCCCGAGTGGTAGACGATCGTGTCGCACCTGGGACAAAGCCCCTTTCCTTCGTGCACGTCCTCGGCGGCCATCATGCTCTCACACCGTGCCAGGAACGCGATTCCGACCTCGTCGATCAAGTCCTCATCGACGATCCCCTTCGCATCCTGTTCGTAGAGTCGCGCGATCTTGTGCCGCGGAACCCGCCCGGCCCATCTCGGTCGTTCCGTACTTGATTGTTCCATTGTCAGTTCCCCCGGCAAAGGGCGGAAGCACAGCTATCTGCGGTCAGCTCTCGGCAGGAACTCCATTGTGCGCCTGAGCGGAAATCATCATCTGGCGCATCCACTGATCTGGTTCAGCTGACAGCTGATGGCTGATGGCTGACCGCTTCATTTAGCCTCACGTCTGACCCCAACTGTCATTATCACGCACGCTGTATCATCTGAGCGACCTCGCCATTGCCCTCTCTCAATGCCATCTCCAACGCCGTCTCCCCTCCATAGGACTCGAACACCACCCGCTCGTGTTTCGTCATCGGCCACGTCAGCGCCTCGACCTCTCCCTCCCAGGGCTCCGTCTCCTTCGGCTGCTTCATGCGACTGACGGTCTTCAGCGTCGGGTCGGCACCTTGATCCAAAAGCAGCCGCGCCAGCCGAGGGTTGCCCAGTCGCGCCACGAAGTGGAGCGGCGTCTCCTTGCCGTACTCGATGAAGTGCTCGTTGTTCATAATGGGCTCCTCGTCGAGTCCCGAGAGCGCCTGCGCGTTCACATCCGCTCCTGCCTTGATAAGGCAGTAGGCCCGCGCGAAGTGGGTCTCGTTGTCGTCCCGCGCCTGCACGTGCAGAAGGGTCTCGCCGTTGTAGGGCCACGCGAAGTTCGGGTCCAGCCCATTGTCGAGCATCAGGAAGAAAGTATCAAGATCCGACACACCCACGGCGTGGAAGCCCAGGTAGCTCGGCTGGTTGATATCGACCTCCTGATCGACCAGATACCGGTTGACCTCATAGCTGTCGCTGGGCCAGTGCGTTCCCAGGTGGCTGTTCGAGAGGTCCGCGCCCGCCTCCACCAGCGCAACCACCTTCTCCAGGTCGTCCTTGCCCGAGAAGAGCGGCCCCCACACCCGGGTCTTGCCGTTCTTCATGGTGTGTTCGACCTCGACTTGTGCAAGCGATGGTTCCTTGGCAAGCATCTCCCGGACCGCTTCCACGCCTGCCGCCTGGAACCCCAATCGCCAACGCTGCGCCAGAGCCTTGTCCATTTCTATCACCTTTCCTTTGATGTCTTCGCGCCCACTTCTCTAAGCCAGGCCTCAACCTCGTGGCGTCCCCTCGAGATGGCCTGATCCAACGGCGTCTCCCCAACCGGGTTGAGGGCATTGATGTCGGCTCCCTTGGAGAGAAGCCACTGTGCCATGTCGAGCTTCCCGTTCCGGCATGCGAACCCAAAGGCGCTGTCGAGCGCCGCCTTGGGAGGCCGCGGCGCCGGCCAGCAGGGAAGGGCGCCCGCGTCAGGAGTCACGTTCCCATCTCCATCGAAATACGGCTCCGCAAGATCGCGTCTCCCCAACGCGCCCGCAACCATCAGATTGCTCGAGGCCCCACGTTCCACTAGCTTGGCCGCCGTGTTCAGGCAGCCGAACACGATGGCCTCGTGGAGCGGTGTTGAGTTCGCGATGATCCCGCCGTCCATATCGATGTCGGCGCCCGCGTCCAGCAACACATCAATCATCTCGACGTCATCATTGCTGGCAGCCCAGTGCAGCGGCGTCTCCCCCGGCTCCACCTTGCCCTTGAACGGTGCCCGGGCATTCACATCCGCGCCGGCGTCGAACAGCAGCTGCGCGACCGCGTGCGCGTTCGGCCGGTGGCCTGGCGAATCGCACAGGGTGTGGAGCAGTGTGCGGGGGTTGTCGCTCGTTCGTTCGCTGACGATCTTCGGATTCGAATCCAGCAGCTCCCGCAAGGTGGCAACATCGCCCGAGTCCACTGCTTTCCTCGCTCGGCTCAGTGATTCGCCCTGCTCAATATTGGCGGCCTCTTCAAGCAACGTCACGACCTCGCTGTGGCCGTTTCGCCTTGCCCACTGGAACGGAGTCGCCCCTATGTTCGGATCCCGCTTGTTGACATCCGCTCCCCGGTCGATCAGAAGCCGAGCCATCTCCGCGAATCCCAGCCAGGCCGCGAAGTGAAGAGCCGTACCCGGATTCCCGTGGATCTCCTCACGGATCACATTGATGTCCACACCCCTGTCGAGCAGGAAGGCTGCAGCCTCAACCTGGTCATTGAGACACGCGAAGATGAGCGCGCGCTCGAGCGAGTCCTGATGCGTGTATCCATCCCCGTCTGTGAACGAGGGATCGCCATCCAGGAGGGCCGCGAGGCGCCCCACGTCACCCAGCCCGGCCGCGAAGATCAGCTTGTCGACCCGTGCCCCGTTGTCTGCGAGGATCCTGGCAGTCTTCGGGTACCCGAAGAACAGGGCGTTGTCCAAAGGAGATCCGTCATCCTCGAGGCCATTCGGTGGTGCCCCCGCCTCCAGCAGCAGCTTCGTGAGCTTCCCCTGCAGTCTGACCTTCGCAGGATGGGCGCTCGAAACCAGAAGGTTCAACGTCGTCTGGTTCGGTCCTCCGCCATAGGTCTCGGCCGTGGTATTCACATCCGCGCCTGCATCGAGCAGGATCTTCAGGATCTTGACCGCGTTCGGTGGCGTCCTCTGAAGCTCCTTCTCGATGCCGTTCACGGCCACGTAGTGAAGCAGCGTGGACCTATGCTTCGAGCTCGATCGCGCCTTGATCAGCGACGGATCATCGGCAAGCAGACCCTTGAGCCTCTCAGCGTCACCGTCTAAGATGGCCTGTACGGCCTCGCCAAATGACGAACTCATGCAATACCCCTTCTCTCAATAGGGACTCCGATGGGCCCTGTTTGAACCTGCCCTCCCTGAGTGCCCCACCGCAGATCCTATCTTAGCTTTGCGAGGGCTGACTCGATCAACTCGACCAACTCACCATTTCCCGATGCCCTGGCCTGATCGAGCACGGGGCCCTTGTCGTCATACGACTTCGTGTAGTGCGGATTGCGCTCGAGCCAACGCCGTACCCAATCCACCTGCCCCGTCTTAACCGCGTGGATGAAGTCGGCCATCTGGACCCCGAGAAGCGCACCGTGCTCGAGCAGGTACTCCACGGCCCAGCCCTTGGGGGTCGCGCCCCATTTCCGGTCCTTCTCATTGACCTCGGCACCGTTCCTGATCAGCAGCTCGGCGATGTCTCTGTGCCCGTGGAGGGTCGCGTAGTGAAGCGGCGTCCCACCCGGATCGTCGTCGCGCGCGTGCACCAGGGATGGATCGTCCTTCAGGAGCCGCTCGACACCCGCCACATCACCTTCATTCACCCGCTCGTATATGGTATCGCCTGCCACAGCATCCATCCTCCTGTCTATCCTGTTTGCGTCAGCGCCTCGGAGAACCCGATGATGTAGCCGTCCGGGTCCTCCACGTAGAAGTCCCTGACCTGCCAGGGCCGCTCTTCCAGGGTCTTGAGAATC
>JASLMQ010000627.1 GCA_030746455.1 Candidatus Latescibacterota bacterium | reverse complement strand
GTGGGCCATCAAGCGAGGCTATGCGGCCGCTGCCGAGGGCCTGGTACGAGATGGCCTCCAGCGGCAGAAGATCGCGCTGGCACGGGACGACTCGGATTCCCCGAGCGCCGTTTCGATGTGCAACCCGAGCTCGATCACCTGCGACACCCAGGTTGTCTTCCACACCGCCCAATCGGCGATCGAGCTGGTCGCCGAGGACGGCGAGGTCACGCCGGTCCAGTCGCATCCGGTCAACACGAAATGGTACAGGCACGAGGCACCCGTTCAGGGCGTCGAGTCCTTCGGCATGCGTGTGTACACAGTTCGGCGGGCCGACACAGTACCCCCACCGGCCTTC
Source organism: Candidatus Latescibacterota bacterium (assembly GCA_030746455.1). The sequence goes on along the minus strand of JASLMQ010000627.1, from coordinate 2,669 downwards.
GCAGCAGATGGTTGGACACTGTCCGGACCCGCGGAGACCGTGGAGATCGACCCGGGCACCGGCGCTGTCCGACGCCTCGAGACGGGCGGGTGCACGAAGAACCGGGTGGACGAGGCCACGGCCGGGGTGAACGAGGTCTGCTTCTACGAGGTCGACGGGGTACCCCAACGCCCATTCCGAAATGGTCTCGAGGATCCGGTATCATTCGGGCAGGTTCCGCTCGCCGAAGTCAGGCGATTGGGCGCGACATCGGGCGTGCACTCCGCATCGCTGACCATCGAGCGACGACTTCAGGCGCACGACGATCAGACCGTTGTCGTCCAGACGCAGTACACCCTGGACCGGCTGGGACTGCGCATCCGAAACCGCGTATCCAAACGTCATCTGCACGAGAAGGAGGCCCTGTTCTTCGCCTTCCCGTTTGCGATGGAGAAGCCGTTCCGCTTCGACATCGAACAGCAGGGGCAGATCACGCGGTTCCCCGAGGAGCGTCTGGCGGGATCGACCAATCACAACCTGGGAGCGCAGCATTTCGTGTCTGTCTCCGACACCAGCTCTCAGGCGGTGCTTTCGATCCTGCAGGCGTGCGTTGTGGCGCTCGGAAAGCCCTCCTACTACCACTACGGCATGGAGTATCAGGAGATCGCGTCCCCGACCGTGTACAGCTATGCCTTCAACAACCTCTGGGACACCAACTGTCCGATCCGGCAGGATGGAGACCTGGACTTCGAGTATCACGTCTCGGTTTTCGACCAGCCTTATTGCCCTCTGACGGCGTATCGTGCCTCACGGGCTGCGCTGGCCCCGCCATCGGTCTTCCCCGGTCATCTGAGCGAGGCGGGTCTCCACACCGACGCGACGAACCTGCTCTCGGTGTCGGCGGACAACATCGTGGTGGACGCGGTTCGACCGTGCACCGACGGCGCGTGGCGTGTTCGCCTGGCGGAGATGGCACGCGAGCCGACCGAGTGCGACGTCACCCTCGCGCCCGGCCGCTTCTCCGCGTTCGGGCTGTCCGGCGGAGCCGATGACGGCGTGGAGTGGCAGGCCGTCGAGAGCGATGGCCTCTCGCTGGGATTCCGGGCCGCCGAGTTCAAGACGCTTCATCTGAGATGACGGCAGAGGAGGAGACGATGGGGACGGATGAGGGGCGAGTACCCCTGGCCTCGTGCTTCTACCACTTCGGAGAGCTTGTCGTGCCGCCCGACACCGCCAACCCGCGGGTTGATCCCAGCCAGAAGTGCCTCGTGGGACACTTCACCGGGTCCGGGGAGGTCCAGGCGATCTGCTATCGGACGACCTACTACGGGGTCTGGTTCGGTTTCGAGGTGGACGACCATCCTCTCGTGCTCGCCCACAACGGCCACTGCCTGAAGAATATGGGGCTGATCGGGGCAGCGGGTGCGGGAATGCCGTACTACCTGCCCTACTTCAACAGCCCGGACGATCTCGCCCTGGCCTGTCGGTCGCCCATCCCCTTCAACCGGTCGTTCAGACTGTGGATGGGCAACTCGCATGCGACCGACGCGAGGAGCTGCTTCGGCCTTCACGTATACGTGAGAGGTTCGGACATCGAGCCTGCGGAGGGCAACCTCACGGACTGGAACGTGGTGCTGCCGGAACGGCATCGGCACACCGTCGTTTCGGCGGAGACCATTGCCCTGTCGCGCTGGGCAGAGGGGGCGAGGTAGAGGGTGGATTCAGCCGGTACCCCCACGTGAACGGAGGTGTGGAATGACCATCGAGCACCCGCGTCACCTCGAACTCGAGACACCCCTGTGCGCCGGACATCCCGTCACGGTGGCCGCACCCCGGTCGCCGCACGGCCGGGCGACTGCCGACCGCATCCATCAGGCGCTGAGAGATATCGGTGCGGACGCGACGCTCGCCGAGGACCCCGCATTCGAGGCGCTGTCCGAGGCAGCTGGGCCGGTGATCGTAGTGGGGAACCTCGCGGACAGCCAGTGCATCCGGGGACTCTACTTCCGATTCATGTGCGCGACGGACCTCTGGTATCCCGGTCCGGGCGGGTACGAGCTGAGGACGCTGTGCAACCCCTTCGGCACAGGCCACAACGCTCTGCTTGTGGGATACAGCGACGCCGAGGGGACGACGGCCGGATGCGAGGCCCTTCTCGACCGGCTGGCGGACCCTGTCCCTCACCTGGCCGACCTGCACGTGACCCGGCTTCCCGTATCCGGACAGGAGGTGGAACAGACCCGGGCAGAGCCCCTTGCATCGGCGGCGTGGCAGAGGGCCAGCTCGACTCTGGGCGACCACAAGGGCTACCTCTACTACCTGACGGGCGAGCGCGAGCTTGGCGAGGGCTTCCGGGCGACGTGGAAGGCCATCGTCGAGTGTGGCTACGCGAAGACCGACCGGATGGTCCAGGTGCACCTCACCAGCCTGAGCCACTGGTTGCCCTGGCGCCTGGTCGAGGATATGAACCTGTTCGGCGAGCAGGAGCGTCTGGACATCACGCGCTACCTCTACGGTTGGGCCGAAAGCGACGAAGGACACAAGCACGTGGCGCATTGCCCCCGAGTGGTGAGCATGCACGTGCCCCGACAGAATCACGAGTTGATCCCGGCGCTTGCGCTGATGCACGCGGCGCACTACTTCTCCACCTACTTCCCGGACCTGCCCGGCCCTTCGCGATGGCTCGAGCC
>JASLMQ010000626.1 GCA_030746455.1 Candidatus Latescibacterota bacterium | reverse complement strand
CGCCTTGTCCAGCACCGACGGTTGGAACTCCATGATCGGCAGGTTGGGTCTGGATGCAGCCGCGTGGATGCTCGCCGCCAGGTACACCCCGAACGCCGGGCCGAGGTGCGGCACGACGGGAATGCTGTGCGCGTCGGCCATATCGGCAATGCTGCGGAACTCGCTCAGCCCCATCCGTCCCACGTCGGGCTGGATGATGTCGGCGGCCCGGAGCTCCAGCACCTCGCGAAACTGGTGCCGGGTGCGGCGCTCCTCGCCCATGGCCACGTCCATGTCCAGCGCACGAGCAAGCTCCGCCAGCCCGTGGAGGTCTTCCGGCACGAGCGGGGCCTCCAGGAAGCTGCAGTCGAGCGCCTCCATCCCCTTGCCAAGTCGGATGGCCTCGGACAGCGTGTAACGCCAGTGGGCGTCGTTCATCAGCCCGATGCCTTCGCCCACCGCCTCCCGCACGGCCCGCAGGTTGTCCAGATCGGCATCGACCCCGTAGCCCATGGCCATCTTGAACGCCGAGAACCCCTGGTCCACCCATTCCCGCGCAAGGGCCACCCGTCCTTCGATATCGGGGGCGGGAAGCCCCGAGACGTAGCATGGCACCTCGCTCCGGAAGCATCCGCCCATCAGCTTGTGGACCGGACGGCTCGTGGCCTTGCCCACGATGTCCCACAGCGCGATATCGCACGCCGCAATGGCGTCCAGCGCGAAGCTCGTGATGTGACCTCGTTCGTGAAGCCCGTCGTACGCGAGGTGCCAGAGCACGTCGATGTCGAAGGGATCGCGCCCCAGGTAGAAGGGGCGGAAGAGCCGCTCGACCAGGACCTCCAGCACCTCGGGCACGATGGGGGCCTGGGCCTCTCCCCACCCGATCGTTCCGTCGTCTGTCGTGATCCTAACCAAGAAGCCCTCCGTCGCCAGGGAGTAGAACGTCGGATATCGCTCCCGCTGGAAGTAGCCCGTCTTCGTGGGCACCACATCGGCCTCGAGCTCGCCCATATAGGGCTCGTCACTGGGCATCTTAACCACGAACGTTTCGATCTCAGCGATTCTCATAGGGTCTCCGCCTCTGCCTCCTGACCATTCGGAACGATCACCGGCGGGTGGATTTTGCGGATGGCTCCGGGTCTGAAACATGCTATACTCGTTTCGCTGATCCGGCAAAATAGGAACACCGAAGGGGATGTCAAACGCTAATTCAACCCTTTTCATCCCTCGATCTGGAGGAGACCATGTCCGGACCCTCTGACTATGGCATCATCTACAATTGGGATGGGGCGCCGCACGGGTACTCGGAAGTGCCGCAATCTATGGATGCGTTCCTCGAGAAGACCTATGGCCCCCTGGCGGACACCCAGGTCGGGGCCCTTTTCTGGTGTGTCGGGGAGCACGCGGCACGGTGGCCGAGCCCGGCCATGGAATCGCTGGGTGACGTGCACGGGAGGCGGTATGAGAATGCCAGCGCCTATACGCATACGGAGAACATCCGACAGATGCTCGAGCGGGACGAGGACCCGCAGGCGGCGCTGATCGAACGAGGACACGATCTTGGGTTGCACGTGTTCGCTTCGGTGCGGATGAATGACAACCATTTCAACGGGGCCCAGGTGGCCGACCTCGATAGGCTGCACCACACCGAGATGACGCAGATGCGACGGGAGCATCCAGATTGGCTCCTGGGTGACCGGACGTCGGAGTGGTTTGCGCTGTCGTGGAACCTTGCCGTGCCGGAAGTCCGAGAACACCGGTACGCCCACATCGAAGAGGTCTGCACAAGATACGAATGGGATGGGGTAGAGCTGGACTGGCAACGCCACGCGTTCCATCTCCCCGAGGACGAAGCATACCGGCTGCGCTACGTGCTCACCGATCTGCAGCGGCGGGTGAGACAGATGACCGAGGCGCTCGCGCGCAAACGGGGTCGGCCGTTCCACCTGGCCGCACGGGTAGCCGGTTCGATGGAGATGTGTCGACGCATCGGCTACGACATCCCGGTCTGGATCGAGGAAGGGCTGGTGGACATCCTGATCCTGGGCGGAGGCGCGGTAACCGATGCGTCTCTGGAGGTGTCCGATTTTGTCGATCTGTGCAGGGACAAGGGCATCGCCGTGTACGCCGGATTCGACAGCGGGCTGCCAGATCCGTTCGTGGGGCCGGAAGAGGCTGGAACGAAGGACCGAATACGCACCCGCGCGATCGCCAGCCGCTACCACAAGGCGGGTGCCGACGGCATCTATGTATTCAATTGGCACGCAGACCGGGATTCCAGGCGCGAGCTGCTCTCGCAGATCGGCTCGGTGGAGACCCTGCGCGGCACCGACAAGATCTACGCCGCCACACACCGCTTCATCCAGAAGGAGGGACCCTGGCGCGGAGCTTACCGCATCGACCGAATCCTGGGCGAGGTCCCGGTGCCCCTCAAGAGAACCCTGACCGGCGAGATGCCGACCATCATCCTGGACATCGCCGACGA
>JASLMQ010000625.1 GCA_030746455.1 Candidatus Latescibacterota bacterium | reverse complement strand
GCCCCGGTCAAGCAAGACGATCCCCAGGGCCTCGGACACGCCGTGTATCTGACCCGAGACTGGACCGACGGACATCCCGTCCTCATCGTCTATGGGGACACGGTCTTCGAGGGAGATCTGGGAGAGGCGATTGGGGCGCCGGGGGACGGTGCGATCGGGGTCCATCGGGTGGAGGACCCAACGCGTTTCGGGGTCGTGGAGGAAGACGGCGGCAGAATCGTGCGCCTGGTGGAGAAGCCCGAGGCCTTCGTTTCCGACCTGGCGATCGTCGGCATCAACTACATCCGGAACAGCCGGCTTCTTTTCTCCTGCCTGGAGACCATGATCCAGAGAGACCTGCGAACCCGGGGGGAGCTGCAGCTGACCGATGCGTTCAGCTTGATGGTGTCTCAGGGAGCCCACCTGTCGACCTTCCCGGTGGACAATTGGTTCGACTGCGGCGCGCCCGACACGCTGCTGGAGACCAACCAGAACCTGCTCAGCCGGTTGCCGAAACCCGCGCCCAGAGAGGACGTCATCCTGATTCCGCCGGTGTTCGTGTCGGAGTCGGCTTCGGTGACCCGATCGATCCTGGGTCCCGACGTGTCGGTGGGTGACGGTGCGGTTGTGGCTGATGCGATCATCAGCGACTCGATCATTGGAGAGGGGGCCCACGTGTCAGGGTGCTCTCTGGCGAGGTCGCTGGTGGGAACCAACGCCGTCGTGGAGTCGGGCGCGAGACGGCTCAATGTGGGTGACTCGTCAGAGGTCCGGCTTCTGGTGTAGCAACTCGCCAGGGGACCACAACAGCGCAGTCGGCCCGCGGGCTATGCGGGGCGCCTGCCACTTCGGAGGGAAACAGCCAGATATGAGTCGTCTTTTCACTTCTGAATCGGTTTCCGAGGGCCACCCCGACAAGGTCGCCGACCAGATCTCGGACGCGGTGCTCGATGCCATGCTGAAGCAGGACGCTCGATCTCGGGTGGCCTGCGAAACGCTGGTGACCACAGGGCAGGTGATCATCTCGGGAGAGGTGACCACCCATGCGTTCGTCGAGGTCTCCGAAGTTGCACGGGATGTGATCCGGCGGATCGGGTACACCGACTCCGCGTTCGGCTTCGATGCCGAGTCCTGCGGGGTCCTGGTGGCCCTGCACAGGCAGTCGCCCGATATCTCTCAGGGCGTGACCGCGGGAGAGGGCCTGCACGCGGAACAGGGCGCCGGCGACCAGGGGATGATGTTCGGGTATGCGTGCCGGGAGACCCCCGAGCTGATGCCGCTGCCGATCATGATGGCACACAAGCTGGTGCAGCGGCTGGCGCGCGTCCGCCGGAGCGGATTGATCCCTTACCTGCGGCCCGACAGCAAGTCTCAGGTGACGGTGGAGTACGAAGGAGACAAGCCGGTGCGGGTGCACACGGTTGTGGTCTCCACGCAGCACGACCCGAAGGCCACGCATCGGCGGATCACCAGCGATGTAATCAAGCACGTGATCAAGAAGGTGATCCCCGCTCGCTTCCTGGACCGGGACACGATCTACCACGTCAACCCGACGGGACGCTTCGTGGTGGGGGGGCCCCATGGCGACACCGGGCTGACCGGGCGAAAGATCATCGTGGACACCTACGGCGGGATGGGCCGTCACGGCGGCGGCGCGTTCTCGGGGAAGGATCCCTCGAAGGTGGACCGGAGCGCCCACTATGCCGCCCGATATGTCGCCAAGAACGTGGTGAAGGCGGGGCTGGCCGATCGCTGCGAAATCCAGCTGGCCTACGCCATTGGGGTGGCCGAGCCCGTGTCGGTCGGAGTGGACACGTTCGGGACGGGGAAAATCGATGAGCAGGCCATATCGGAGCTCGTACGTCGGCACTTCAAGCTCACACCCTCGGCCATCATCCGGTCGCTGAACCTGCTTCGTCCGGTCTATCAGCAGACGGCTGCTTACGGGCATTTCGGGCGCCGGGGACCCACCTTTACCTGGGAGAGCACGGACAAGGCCGACGCATTACGGAAGGCCGCGAAGACCCTGTGACAGGCCGCCGCTCTCCCACTGCGGGAATACGGAATCCAGAAGCCAGGATATAGATGAGAACCCAGCGGGGTGATCCATATCCTAACTCCTGATGCCCTCTCTCAACCATCCCGTCAGTGGATCCAACAGAAGCGTCATTGAAATCCCATCCGGACAGGCCTATCTTCTTCACTGCCTGTCCGTCTGGTAGGCGGCTAGGCTCTCAAAGGAGCCACACGTGCTGCTCAGCGATCTCGGCAATCGTGTTCGCCTCCGGCGCGAGCGGCTGGGTCTGAAACAGCAGGACATCGCCAATGCCCTGCAGGTTAGCCTCAATTCGACGAAAAAGTTGAGGGAGAAGGGAAGTTATCTATAGAAAAGAGGCCTTCCGTTGCGGATATTTGGGTAGCGACCAAACCACCCAATCACCCTAACGAAAGGCCACCTGCTGTGAGACAAAGAAAAGCCGATTTGAGGGGTCGAGTCAACGGTAATCTTTCGGTGGAGTTTACGGAGCACAGGCTTACCTCGTACTCGGGCTTGGAGTTGTTGATCCGGTATTTTCGGAACACCGGCCTGAACCGCCTGATACGGAAGCATCTGGCGGATGTTGTTCCGGGCAAGGACTTCGGAGTCGTGGCGTTCTGCCGAGTGATCTTGGGTCTGCTGATTGTGGGTGGACGACGGCTGCGTCACATCGAGTTCCTGAAAGGGGACCCGATGTTCGAGCGGTTCTGTGGACTTTGTCAGTTGCCGACGGACCGGACGGTGAGCCGATGGCTGAAGGACTTCCGAGCCCGAACGGTTACGGTCTTGAAGTCTCTCAATGCAGAGGTGGTAGCCCAGGTGGTGAAGTCGTATCTGCCGGCTCGCACGCTGACCATAGATGTCGACGGTACCGTTATCTCGACAGGTCTGAAGGTGGGCTGGGCGTTTCGAGGCTATAATCCGCATCATCGAAAGGTGCCCAGCTACTTTCCCATCAGTGCCCTTCTGGCGGAGAGCGGTCACATACTTCGTCTTCATAACCGTCCCGGGAACGTGAACGATGGCAGTTCCTCACTCACCTTCTTGCGGGAGCTCTTTCAGCAGATCAAGGAAACGCTTGGGCGCGCCTACAAGCTCCGTTTCCGCATGGATGGCGACTTTTTCAAGATCAAGGTGTTGAAGCTGCTGGAGTCCCACAACGCCGGCTATGCGATCAAAGTGCCCTTCTGGCAGTGCCTGGACTTGCAGCGGTTGATCCTAACGTGTTCCCAGTGGGAACGGGTCGAAGACGGCATCGACGGCTTCTTCTCCCACGTGTCAATCAAGAAGTGGCGGCGACGGGTGCCAGTCGCCATCTTCCGCAAACGTGTGCATCACAAAACGAAGAAGAACTACCAGATCGATCTGTTCGATCCCAGTAATGGGACCTGGGAATACTCCGCCGTCACAACGAACCTCGGCTTGGATATCCGGCATCTGTGGAGGTTCATGTGCGGCCGCGGTATGCACGAGAAAGCCATCGGTGAACTCAAGACCGGCTTCGCCCTGGACTGCGTTCCCACAAACCAATACGCCGCAAACAGCGCCTGGCAGCAGTTGGTCGTCCTGGCTCACAACCTCCTGGCCAACTTCCAGATCGAGACCGGGACCCCGGCAAAGCCACGGACTCAGAAACGAACAACTATGTGGATCCTTGAGCAGGCTCAAACGCTCCGCTTCGAACTCTTCAACCGAGCAGGCCTGCTCCTGCAGCCCAAGGGACGCACCATCCTGAGGCTTGCAGACAACCCCAGAGTCAGAAAACGCTTCTCAAGAACCGTGGACGCGCTCGAAAACGCAGCGTGATTTATGTCGAATCAAGGTTAGCCCTCAGGCGGTCTCAAAATGGGAACGCGGCGAGAACGGGCCGGACATAGCCCTGCTGGGGGCGCTTGCTCGTTTGCTGGGTGTCTCCACAGACTGGCTGCTGGGCGCAGATGGTGAAGGGCGCGACGTTTTTGAGGCGACCGTTTTCACCTCGGGTGTGGACGGTGCCTATGAGAAGTCGCTTCAGATGGCGGCTCGGGATTTTGCTTCATGGGCAAACGGTTTCTTCTCGCCGTTGACCGAGTCCGTCTTGCGCTACAATGGCGTGCCGGTCAAGTACAGGGGGGATAAATTCCTCTGTTTCTTCTCGGGCACAGATCACCGGCTGCGTGCTGTCCAGGCAGCCCTGCTGGCGACACGGTTGGTGTCTGAACGGCTTGCAGTCGGCCTGAGCAGCGGCGATATCTATCTGGGCGCGATGGGCTATACGGACTATGCCCGGCCGGACATTATGGGCGAGGTGGTCAACCTCGCCTTTCTGATTTTGGATTGGGCTGAAACCGACGCAAGCACCGGCATCGGGGCCGCCGCATCGGTTGCCGCATCACTCGATCACAGTGCTGCGGAGATCGGGAGATCGGTGGATGTGAGCTTTAGGGGGATCGATACACCGGTGACGGTCTATGAACTCGGTCATTGTTGAAAGGAGAGATCTGTGGCTTACGAGGTAAAAGACATCAACCTTGCAGAGCAGGGACTGAAGAATATCGAATGGGCGGAGAAGCAGATGGGTGCCCTGATGAGCGTGAAGGCGCGTTTCGAGAAGGAGAAGCCGCTCGAGGGACACCGCGTGGGTATGGCTCTTCACGTCACCAAAGAGACGGCCGTGCTGGTGCGGACCCTGCAGGCGGGCGGGGCCGAGGTCGCGATCACCGGATGCAACCCCCTCTCGACGCAGGACGATGTGGCCGCGGCGCTGGCCAAAGAGGGCGTGGACGTTTGGGCGTACAAGGGCGAG
>JASLMQ010000624.1 GCA_030746455.1 Candidatus Latescibacterota bacterium | reverse complement strand
GGCCTTGTCCAGGGCGGCCTGCGTCTGACGGACCTCGGCCTCGGCCTGCCGAAGCTCGGCAGGGGAGGCGCCGCGCCTGACCAGGTTCAGGTTCTCTTCGGCCACCTTCAGGTTCGTCGCGGCGAGCTCGTAGTTGGTTCGGGCCCGCTCGAGATCCTCCTGGCTCCAGAGGCGCTCGCCCAGGTAAAGGTGCTCCGCCCTGGTCAGCTCCTGCTTTCTCGCCGTCAGAGAGATCCTGGCCTGCTCCACCTTCGACTCGGAGATCTTGAGCTCCTCGGGCGTGGGCTTCTCCTTGAGGAGCGTGAGGTGGGCTTCGGCGTACTGCAGATTGGCCTCGGCGCGGGCAACCTCTTTCTCGGCCTCGGAAACTGCTACACGCAGGTCCCCGTCGTAGAGTTGGACCACCGGATCACCGGCCCGGACCGAGTCACCGTAGCCGCGGATGATGCCATCCGGGTTCCGGATGATCCGGCTGAGCGGCGAGTCGATGTAGATCTTCTGACCCGGCTCGACCTGGCCCTGGGCCATAACCACGTCGTCGATCTTGATCAAGTAGAGGGCGATGGCGGCGGTCGCCAGGATTCCAAAGATCCACGACAGAACCTTGAGCACCCTGCGTCTGCTGCGTCTCCGCATCATCGTGCGAACCCTTTCCCTTGACAGGGCAAAGGCGAGTTTCTATATTCCACACTCTCTGAACGGGGCCGCCTTTGGCGCCCTGTTGGAGCTCGAATGGGCTCGTAGCTCAGGGGTAGAGCAGCGGCCTTTTAAGCCGTTGGTCGAAGGTTCAATTCCTTCCGGGCCCATTGCCCCGAAACACCGTATTCCCCTCGCTTGTACAAACAAAAAGAAGGCCCTGATCACAGCGCATCGGGCCTTTTTTCTATTGGGGGCGGATCAGCAAGACGATCACCTTAGCCTTTCAGTGCACTAACTTATAATAACGCTTTCTAAATGTCAAGGCTATTATAACCGGGTTTTATCCTCGCGAGGGGGCAATTCGCGAGGCTATTCTTGACAAAATTGATCAAAACCGTATAATGTAAGGGGCCAACGGACCGGCGGGCCCGGTTTGAACGCAAGCGGCGTGCGGCCGGAAGATACGGGAGGGCGACGGCGATGCTCGAGCTGGACCGTGAGACGTGGGAGGCGGTTTCGGACCACGCACGGCTGGACTACCCGGCGGAGTGCTGTGGCATCCTTGCGCAGGATGCACAAGGGAACTACCGGGTCCATCGCTGCAAGAACATCCAGGATCGGCTCCATCTCAGGGATCCCGATACCCATCCACGTACGTCCAGAACGGCCTACCGGATGGATGATCTGCAGGTACAGGGAATTCTCACCGATACCGAGGCGGGCGGAGGCAGGCTCGCAGGATTCTACCATTCGCACATCGACTGTGACGCGTATTTCTCAGAAGAGGACCGCACGGCGGCGCTCTTCATGGATGAGCCCACCTACCCGGGTGTGGTGCACATCGTGGTCTCCATCGTGGAGGGCGAGGTGCGGGGGTGGCGGGGCTTTCTGTGGGACGACGGCGAGAGGGAATTCGTCGAGGTCTCGATCGTCAGTGGGGGCTGAGGGCTGGAGCGATTCGACCTAGTCGTCGTAGGGTGTGGGCCCGCTGGGGCGATGGCTGCTCGTGCTGCCGCCGAGCGTGGCCTCTCGGTCATGATCGTTGATCGACGTCGATCGGTGGGCATGCCCCCCCGCAGCGCCGGATATGTTCCGCAATGGATTCAGAAACTCGCCGACCTCGAAGCGTGCGCGATACTTCAGTCTGTAGATGGCATCAGGCTGTACGAATCGGGGGAGCCGTGTCGGGAGATCAAGGCCCCGGGATATGTGCTTGATCGAACGCGGTTCGACAAGACCCTTGCCATCTGCGCCCTGCAGGCGGGAGCGGACCTTGCGAACGCGCTCGTCTTGCGACGCAACGGCGAGCGGGTGGTCGGACGGCGCAATGGCCTGGAAGCCGAATTCGAAGGCGATGTGATTCTCGGTGCGGACGGACCGGGTTCGGTTGTCGGAAGGTCGATCGGCCAGGTCAATCGCGGATTCCTGGCGACGATGCAATATGAGGTTGGCCTCAGGTGCGACGAGACGTGGTCTGAGCTGCATCGCAACGGTTCGGAGGGGGCCTGGACCTGGTTCGTGCCCTGCAACCGTACGGCCCGGGTGGGCGTGGGACTGGATCCCTCGCAGGCACGACACCTGAGAGACCGGTTGACTCGATTCCTCGGCCAGCTGGCTGATGACGGGCGTGTCTACCGAGACGGCATCCTGGCCTGTACCGGAGGTCCCGTTCCGATCGACGGCACACCTGAGTCCCTTCACGACGACAGGGTCCTCCTGGCCGGGGATGCTGCCGGGATATCCGACCCCCTCAGCGGAGCAGGGATTGCAGCAGCAGTCGTCAGCGGCACGATAGCAGGTTCTCTCGTCGGTGAGGCCTTCTCCAGCGGAGATCGAGCCAGGCTCGGAGACTATGAAGGCGAGATCAAGAAACGAATCCCGCCCTTTGAAGGCTACGCGTCAGCGGGTTCTTGGTCGATGGCGGACCGGATGGAACGAGTAGCCGAGTGGTGCGGATAGAATCAGAAGACGGTCACCACAGTACATACCAAACACAATAGAAGGAGGAGTCAGCTATGGGTGTCAAGGTGCGGATCCCAACGCCGCTTCGGAAGTACACGAACGATCAGGCTGAAGTCGACATCGAGGGTGCCACCGTTGGCGAAGTCCTTTCCAACATGGAGTCCCAGCACGAGGGCATCCGCCAGAACCTGGTCGATGAGGCCGGCGAGGTAAGGCGCTTTGTGAACGTGTACGTCAACGACGAGGATATCCGGTTCCTGGACGGCACCGGGACGTCGCTCAAGGACGGCGACAGCATAACCATCGTGCCCGCGATTGCGGGCGGGTGTGGCTAGGCCGGTAAGTGAACACGAACGGCACTCAGTAGGACATCGGATCGATCGAGGGGAGGCGCGCAGAACATGAGGATCTCTGCGAAGGGCACCTACGGACTGCGCGCGGTGTTCGATTTGGCGCTGAACCACGATCAGGGGAACGTGCAGAGCGCGGACATCGCGGCGCGCCAGGGCATTCCGGAAGCGTACCTGGTTCAGCTGCTGAACATGCTCCGCAAGGCCGGCCTGGTTCGGAGCGTCCGCGGCCCCAAGGGGGGACATTCGCTGGCCAGGCACCCGGATGACACCACAGTGGGCGAGGCCGTGGCGGCGCTGGAGGGCCCCGTGGACCTCCTCGGTGAGGGTGACGATGCCGGCAAGAATGGCGACTGTCAGGAGGTTGTCCAGGAGGTCTGGCGGGAGGTAGAGGAGGCCATCGAAGGGGTGCTGAATTCCACCACGTTCGGCGACCTCTGCCGCAGGCACCAGATGCGGCAGAAGCGAATCGTTTACCGGATCTGATTGCCTATGAGAACACCCAGCAAAGGCTTGACCGTTTTGGACCTCGTCGGTGCCACGCCGGTGGTCCGGCTCAGCCGGGTCGTCCGAGGACAGAGCGCCGATGTCTGGGCCAAGCTCGAGTTCTACAATCCGGCGGGGAGCGTGAAGGATCGCATCGCCGTGGCCATGGTGGAGGCCGCCGAGACGGCGGGCAGTCTCAGGCCGGGGATGACTATCGTGGAGCCCACAAGCGGCAACACGGGAATCGGGCTCGCCATGGTTGCGGCGGTCAAGGGCTATCGAATGGTCATCACCATGCCGGAAGGGGTGAGTGAAGAGCGACAGAAGATCCTCACCGCCTACGGGGCGGAGGTGGTACTCACGCCGCCCGAGAAGGGGATCAGGGGCGCCATCGAGGAGGCCGTGGCACTCGAGAAGGGCCGTGACGACGTCTTCCTCCCTCAGCAGTTCGAGAACCCGGCGAATCCTGAAATCCACAGGCGGACCACGGCCCGCGAGATCGTTGCCCAGATGGACGGTCCACCCGACGCCTTTGTGGCCGGTGTCGGGACCGGGGGAACGCTCACGGGCGTAGGACAGTCACTGAAAGACCTACGCGCGGATGTGCTGGTCGTTGGGGTAGAGCCCGCAGACTCGCCGGTGCTGTCGGGCGGAGAGCCCGGGCCGACGGAGATCGACGGCCTGGGCGCCGGGATGATACCCGATGTCCTCGATACGGAGGTGTTTGACCGTGTCGTCGTGGTGACGAATTCGGATGCGCGGTCGATGGCCCGGCGGCTTGCGCGGGAGGAGGGCATCTTTGCGGGATTCTCATCGGGCGCCGCGGTGCACGCGACAGTGGAGATCGCAGCGGAGCTCGGCCGAGATCGTCAGGTGGTGGTGATCCTGCCGGATTCGGGAGAGCGATACTTGGGTACGTTCCTATTCCATTAGATTGAGTCGTGAGGTGTTGAAAAAGACCAGGGCCCGGTGCCGAGAGCGGCACCGGGCCCTTTTACGTGCGTATTCGTGCTCGGCTTACGTCTCCAAAGCTCCGACGCGCCGGGTGAGCCTGGACTTGTACCGGGCTGCCATGTTGCGATGGATCACGCCCTTCTTGACACTTCTGTCTATGACGGACATGGCGCCGGGAAGAAGCGCCAGGGCCTCCTCTCTGCCTGTGGCGGCCTGTGCCTTCTTGATCGAAGTACGGAGCAGTGATCGCGCGGCCCTGTTGCGGATCCGAGCCTTGCGGTTCTGTCGGAGTCTCTTGTAAGATGATCTCAGAGTGGGCAACGGTACCCTCCTTAACATCCTTTGCTGGAAGCGATTTACTGATTCAGCGGGCCTTAATGTAACAAGATTGGTCGGTGCACACAACAGATTTCTGCAAAAGTTGGGGCCGGATATGCCGATAAAAGGACAGAAGATGGAAGTCCAGCCATTGCCGTTCTAACCCCAGACACTGGGAGATACGAGATATGGGTCTCTGGGTCATCCCGTTCATCGGTGTGTCGGTCTTCGTTCTTGGTGCCCTTTCCGTCGTGGTGGTGGAGTACCACGACCAGAAGACGAGGCGTTTCGAGAGCTTCCGGCAGATGCGGTGACGGGCGAACCTGATCATTGAGCCCGACCCCTGAGGGGGCACGCACTAATGCGTGCCCCCGATTTTTTGCCCTCCTTGCAGGACTCGATCCGCCTTCTCGCCTGATCGACGAATTCCGAACTCCCCTTCCAGACGCGCAGAAACGCTTCGAATCCCGCCTGCGCCTCCCGGTACCGGCCGGCCTCGAAATGGAGGTCCCCAAGGTTGTAGTATGCCTGGCCCAACCGGGGATCAGCCTCCAGCGCACGGCTGAAGCAGACAAGGGCGCTGTCCAGCTGTCCCTTCGTTTTAAGGATGTTGCCCAGGTTGTTCAGGGCGCCCGCGTCTTCCGGATCAAGCTGAAGGACGGTCCGGTACTCTTGCTCCGCACCCACAGGGTCCCCCATACTCCTGTAGAGGGCGCCCAGGTTCGTCCTCACGGCGTTGGCCTTCGGCGCGATCTCGAGTGCACGGCGGTAATGGGAGAGTGCTTCGTCGTAGCTTCCCTCGCGCTTGAGGATGATTCCGAGGCCGTTGTGCGCGTGCCAGGAGTTAGGCTCATAGCGCAGGGCCTTCCGGTAGGCCGACTCGGCATCCGCGTGTCGACGGTGCTTCTCGTGGGCGCGCCCCAGGATGACGAGCATGTGGGTGCGGAAGGGTCCCAGTCGGAGGCCGGCCTCGGCCTCGGCACGCACCTTGGGCCAGTTCATTTCATCTTCGGCCAGGAGGGCGCGATGGTAGTGGCCGTCGAAGCGAATCTGCCTGAGTGAGAGGCCGACGGTGGCCACTGCCACCACCAGCAGAAGGCCGAGCAAGGACAAGCCGATCTTGCGTGGGACGCCCAAGGGTCGGCCCCCAGAGGTGGCACCGGCGACGATACCCAACAAGAGGTAGAGGAACATCATGGCTTGCGGGCGTTCTCTTGGAAAGCTGAAGGCGGCGTGTCCGAGCGTGGCAAGCAATGCGATTGCGAGCAAGGGGGCAGCAAGGCACCAGAATCTATCTGAGGTCCGGCCCAACCTGAGTAGAGCCACGAATCCTGCCATGATGAACCAGATGTAGACCGCGAGTCCGGCCAACCCGTAGTCGGACGCGATCCAGAGGTAGTCATTGTGCGGGCGAGCTGGCACGGTGTTGCTACGGATCATCGCCCCTCGATCATAGGCCGGATAGGTCCGCTGCCAACCACCCGGGCCTGTACCGATCAGGGGGTGATCGAGGATCAGGTCACCGGTGTTGAGCCACATCGTGGTCCGCCCCCGGCTTCCATGCCTGGCGAAGACCGACGTGAGCGCCGAGGCGATATCCGCCTTCTTTTCGTCGAAGCGCTGGAGGCCGGTATCCTGAAACCTGGCCGGCAAGGGTGCGAGCACTGCGAAAGCCAATGCACAGCAAGCGAGCAGCACGATCTTCGCGCGGGCCACGCGGGGCCGGAGGGCCGTCAGGAATGCAGACCGAAGCTCCGGACGCACGACGACGAATCCCGCGACGATCAGGACACCGATTCCCACGCCGATCCACGCCCCTCGCGTACGTGTATAGACCAGATAGGTCGCCATGGAGACCGAGGAGACGGCCCCGAGCAATGCTGCCGCAAACCCTGAGGCGTCCAGGAACAGCAGCGCGGCCAAGGGCAACGCACAGACCAGGTACATCGCCGCGAAATTCCGGTATCCAAACGTCGAGCTGGGGTGACCGTTTGTTGGGATGCCAAGAAAGGCGAGGTCGTGGTACTGCAGGATGCCGATGAGGGCCACAATCAGGCCCGCGACGGCGCTTGGCCAGAGCAGGGATCGAAAGCCTTCGCGGCCCACCACGTTGGCGCCCACCAAAAGGAGCGCAACGTACACGACCTGCCCGCTGAATTCCGCCAGGCTGTCGACCGGATGCGTGGTCAGTGGCATCGACAGCAACGCGATTCCGGTGTAGCAGAACAGAGGCAGGATGAGTGAGCTGGACGCAAGGCGAAGGTCGCGGCCCCACCTCGTATGAATCAGCCATCCGAGCACGGCGACGGCCGCGCAAGCGTGAAGTACAACCCGCTTGGGAAGCAGCGCGTATTCGTAAATCGGTTCGGGGAGAATGAACGGGAGGGGTGCGTAGGCGAGGGGCACGGCGACGAGCATGGCGCCGATAGCGCCTACCGAGAGCCGTGAGCCAATCGTGGGTTGCTCCGACATAGGGCGTGCCTATTTCCTGTGATGCGACTTCAGCGTGTCGATTCGGCCCTCGGCGATCTCCGCATAGCGGGGGTCGCCTTTCCAGTGACTCAGGAATCCCCGGTAGGCCTGGATGGCTTCGGCCCAGTCCCCCCGTCGGGTCAACAGCTCCCCGAGGGCAAAGTGGGCCCCGGCATCGTCTGGACGAAGCTCGACGGTGCGACGGTAGGCATCTACTGCGGCACCCGCATGGCCCGACCGGCGATGCAGATCTCCCATGTTGTAGTAGATATCCGGCAGATCCGGCACGATGTCAAGCGCGCGCCGGTAGCAATCCAATGCCTCGTCCAAATGCCCAAGCCCCTGGGCCGCGATTGCGGCGCCGTTGAGCAACTGGATATCGTATGGGCGTCTGTCGATCGCCGTCCGGTAATGCCTGTCCGAAGATGCGTAGTCGCCGATCTGGTTGAGGGCGTACCCCCTCAGGTGGACGGCCTCGGGGTGAAGGGGACCCGAATCGAGAGCCGCGGCCGTCTCTCTTGCCACCCCTGCCCAATCCTGGAGCCTCTCGGCGACAACGGCACGCCTCATGTGCGATTCGAAGCGGAAGAGGCGCCAACTGAAGACGACCTGTGCGATGGCGATGGCGATTGCGAACACCAGAACCGTCCGTGCGGTCCGCTTCCTCAGGACCCACGTACGGGTTGATGGGTCCAGCGCGGCCAGAAGGCCCAGAAGGAGCCAGAAGAAGACTGTGGGCGTGACCCTCTCTCGAGGGAAGCTGAAGGCACTGTGGCCCACGATGGCCGCGATTCCTGAGAAGCATCCCGTCCCGATCCAGCGGGTACGCAGATCGGTGGTCCATATGCATCGGAATGCTGCACCCAGACAGGCGAGGCCAAGCCAGAGGTAGCACGCGAGTCCAAGCAGTCCGATCTCAGACAGAATCCAGAGGGGGTCGCAGTGAGGCCGCTCCGGGGAGGCAGAGAAGCTGACCCGGTCTCCCCTGTCATAGCGAGGATAGTGGACCGACCAGTTTCCGAGGCCGACGCCAAGGAGGGGGTATTCGAGGACCATCTCCAGAGTGTGCTTCCACAGGGCGACACGGCCCCGGGAAGCGCCCTCGAGAACCGAGGCTACCGCCGCCTTCACATCAGACTTCTTCTCGTCAATACTCTGGGGCCCCCGTTTCTGAAGTCCCGATGGCAGGAACGACAGGGCGAGGATCAGGGCGACCGCGGCAACCGCGAGCGGGCGCTTGGCACCCGGACGGAGCCGGCTTGTGTTGCCGCTACGTCTCGCGGCTGCCAGCAGCACTGCGGTGATCACCAGGCTGCCGAGGAGGCCGACCCACGCGCCACGGGTCCGCGTGTAGACCAGAAAGACGACCAGGAGCGCTGTCGCGATGGCTCCAAGCCACTCCTCTCGCCTTGATCGGGCCGTCAGGAACAGCGCTGCACAAACCGGGATGCTCAGGATGAGGTACATCGCCGCGATGTTTCGGTAACCAAGGGTGGCGCTAGGCAGCCCCGCCGATGGGATGCCGAAGGGGAGCCAGCCGTGGTACTGCAGGATACCGAGGCAGGAGACTACCGTTGCGGTGGCCGCCCACGCCTCGAGGAGTGGCCGCAGCTGACGCGGCCGCAAGACGGTGGCGGCTGTAGCGAACAGCAGGCAGCCGCTGAGGATCTTGTTGAGCTCCAGGAGGGCCGACGTGCGGTCCGTCGCGTAGGAAACCGACAGGGCGTTGGCCAGCAGGTATGCGAATGCCGGAAGACAGAGCGGCGACACGCGAAGCGAGGCAGGTGGCCGTGCTGCCAGGACGAGGAGGACCGCCAGAACGGCAAGCTGCAGGATCAGCAGCTTGGGCGGGAGCATGTAGTCGCGTAGATGGGGCCAGTAGACGAGGGGAACCAGGACGACGAGTCCCAGGGAGACCCGCACCGGGCCATCGCCGACTACCGGGCAGGTTTGGACCGCCACGCCGGTTCTCCTGGGCTCTGGAACGGTCTGGGCAACGCCCTCAGATTGAGCGGAGATGCGGCGTCCGCCGTCCAGGCCTTCACTCAGGCGGTCAACCTCGACCCGGGGTACGCCGAGGCCCACTGCAATCTGGGTACGATGTTCGCGAGAACCGGGGATCTGGATGCCGCGCTGGCTGCCTACAACCGGGCTATCACCCACCAGCCCGAGCTCGTGGAGGCGTACACCAACCTGAGTATCCTGTATCGCAGAAGCGGGGATCCCGATCTGTCGCTTCGTAAGGCTCAGCGAGCGGTCGAGCTCGATCCGAGCAGCCTGGAAGCCCTGAACGCGCTTGGTGCCGCCTCCCTGGCGACGGGAAG